>WFTO01000388.1 GCA_015485435.1 Anaerolineae bacterium
ATCCTCACCAGACGGATTGGCATTGACATCTTGTTCGAAAAGAGGCGCATTCACAATCTGTCCCTCTGGCGTCGGCGTAAATGTGGGTTTGGGGGTGCGCGTCGGCGTGGGCGCAGGCGTCTCCTTTGCGCCACAACCCACCAGGATCAGGAGCGCCAACAAGAGGGCGATCCCTACAAACAATTTCGATGTTTTCGTGTGCATAAGCATTTCAACCTCAAGAAGGGGTTTGGGTCGGCAGAAGCTCTAGCGAGGAGTTGACGTTCTGAGACGATAAACGAAGCCCAGCAGGAAAAGTTCCCTGCCTCAAGAGAGACCGACCGAAGGCGATTATAACAAATGCCTTCGTATTCGGGAAAAGCACAAGATGCCGATTTCGCGTTGGGGTTGCTATGCCCGCCGCGACGATCGATCATCATGACCACCTTCACGCCGAAAAGAAAGGCCCGATGTAACATCCCCCCCCATCCACAAATAAGGGACAATTTGCGCCCAGCCCAGTCTCATGTTAAAATAACAAACTGCACAAGATGAGTGTGCCAGGCGCCTTGAGGCGCTTTTCTTTTGTCACAAGATGACTTGTGAGGGATGACGAGCTGTAAATCACCGTACCTCGTCCGCTCCCAATATCTCATATCCCTAATCAGGAAGGAAAAGCCATGACTTATCTTATCAAATCCTTGGAAAGCGAATATATCAAAGAAGAGGTCCCCGAAATTCGTATCGGTGACATAGTGCGTGTCCACAATCGTATCGTCGAAGGCCGTAATGAACGAATCCAGGTCTTCCAGGGCACTGTGATTGCCATCAAAGGCGAAGGCCCGGCCCGCTCCATCACGGTGCGTAAAATCGGTGCGCATGGCGTAGGCGTGGAACGTATTTTCCGCATCCATGCTCCTCGCGTTGAAAAAATCGAAATCGTTCGCCACAGCAAAGTGCGCCGCTCGAAGCTTTACTTCCTTCGCGATCGCGTTGGAAAGAAAGCTCGCCTGAAACAGCTTCGTCGCTAAGCATCGCCCCCCTGAAATTAATGACGCCAGCCCCATTCGAATGAATTGAGGCTGGCGTTTTTTATACGGTGATGCCCCATAAGTCGATTTCATCGATTCTTCTGCCGATTGCAGCGCGCCATTCCCAGACTTTCGCGGTCTGCGAGACCTCAAAAGTCTATGGCTGGCCCGACGTTGACAAGATATGGGCAATGACCGCTTCTGAATCTATTAAGATGACCGAAGAGCCAGGCCATTGGACGAAGAGAGGGATTGAACGCAGGAAGCGTCTAAGCCTGTAACACCTTTGCGATGCGCTGCAAGGCCCAATCCACAATCTCTGGTGTGATGGTGAGCGGAGGCGCAAAGCGAATGACTGTGTCATGGGTATCTTTGGCCAGAATCCCCTCTTCCTTCAACGCGTCGCAAAAGCGGCGCGCACCTCCAGCCTCGGCATAGAGCTCCACGCCGATCAGCAAGCCCTTGCCTCGCACCTCTTTCACATAAGGACTGGAAATGCGACGCAAGCCAGCCATGAAGTAGTCTCCCATTTGGGCCGCGTTTGCTATCAGTCCCTCATCCTGTAAAACCGCCAACGCGGTTCGAGCAATGGCCGCGCCCAAAGGATTACCGCCAAAGGTGGAACCGTGGTCCCCAGGACGAAAGACCCCAAGGACTTCTTTGCTGGAGAGCACCGCGGAAACAGGGTAAAAGCCGCCAGACAATGCCTTGCCCAAGATCAACACATCGGGCTGCACACCTTCGTGGTCACAGGCAAAGCAAGCGCCAGTGCGCCCCAACCCTGTTTGAATCTCATCGGCCATAAAGAGCACCTGATGCCGACGACACAAGGCCGCGGATTCCTGCAAGTATCCCTCCGGGGGCACAACCACACCACCTTCACCTTGAATCGGCTCCACAAGAAACGCGACGGTGTTAGGGGTGATGGCGGACTTCAACGCGTCGACATCTCCGTAGGGGATGAGTTTGAATCCGGGCGTGTAGGGACCAAAATCCTGCTTGTATTGGGGTTCCGAAGAGAAACTGATAATGGTCGTTGTCCGGCCATGAAAATTTCCTTCACAGACGATGATCTCAGCCTGATTGGCCGGAACGCCTTTGACCGTGTAACCCCATTTTCGCGCCGTCTTGATGGCGGTCTCTACAGCCTCAGCCCCGGTGTTCATGGGCAGAACCATCTCGTATCCGCTGAACGCTATCAAATCGCGGTAAAACATCCCTAGTTGGTCATTGTAAAACGCACGAGATGTCAAAGTTAACTGACGGGCCTGTTGCACCAGGGTCTCATAGATGCGTGGATGGCAGTGACCCTGATTGACCGCGGAATAGGCGCTGAGGCAATCCAGATAACGACGCCCTTCCACATCATACACCCATACATTCTCGCCACGGGTAAGAACAACCTCCAATGGCGCGTAGTTATGAGCGCCATAACGGGCCTCTAAATCCATGAAATATTCAGCGCTGTTGGTAGATGAGATGGTCATCACAAACCTCACGAAACCTCGAACGCCCACTCCCCTTGACGGAAAATGGGTTCGGTGGAGCCATCGGGAAGCACGCCGTCGATATCCATGTCAGAGGAGCCCATCATAAAATCGACGTGAATGAGACTATCGTTGCCTCCTGCCGCGGCAAACGCCTCCGTAGTCATGTCTTCGCCATTTTGCAAGCTGGTGCGATAGGCGCGCCCCAATGCCAGATGACAAGAAGCGTTTTCATCGTATAAGGTATTGAAGAACAGCAGGCCTGTTTTGGCGATGGGTGAGCTTTGCGGCACGAGCGCCACTTCGCCCAATCGCACAGCGCCCTCATCCGTTTCCAACAATTTTCGCAAGAGCTCTTCACCTTTTTCGGCATGCACCTCGACCACTTTCCCCTGCTCAAAACGGAACCAGAAGTTTTCGATGAGGTTACCGCGCAGGTTGAGGGGTAAGGTGGCCCGCACTACTCCATCGACCCGATCTTTGTGCGGCAACGTAAAGATTTCCTCGGTGGGAATGTTAGCCGTAAACCGCACACCATCAGGCGTTTTGCCATATCCTCCTGTCCAGAGATGATGCTCTGGCAAGCCTACCGTGAGGTCTGTGCCCGGCGCGGTAAACTTCAAGGCCACATATTGTTTTTCATTCATGTATGCGCTACGTCGCGCCAGCTCTTCCGTGTGCAGCCGCCAGGCCCCCACAGGATCGGGTTCATTGACTCGACAAATTTCGAAGATTGTATCCCAAAGCGCGGACACGCGTTCATCTTCGGGCAGATGCGCAAAGACTTTATTCGCCCAAGCGGGCACCGCAGCGCTGACAACCGTCCATGGCGCGTAATCTTTGCTCAACAGCTCCGCATATCGACGCGTGTGTTGTGCCGCCACTTTCTGCGCTGTGCTGATGAGCTCGGGATCCTGGCCTTTAAGCAAATCAGGATCAGTGGCATACACGGAGATAAATCCAGCTCCCTCTTCCGCCAAACCGGTCAGGGCGTCCGCATACCATGTGGGGAAAAAGTCGAAGGAGTCGCGAGGAGCGTGTTGAAAACGAATCAGTGTGATTTGTTCGTCTTGATAGAAAAGGTGCACGTATTTTGCGTGCGCTTGATAGGCCTCAATGGCCAGTTGCCGCGCCAGTGGCGCCGCTTCGATGGGAATACGCACCACAACTTCTTGATCGGGCTGGACATTCAAGCCCACATTGACAATCAATGAGGCGTACTTCTGCAATTTTTCTTCAAAAGTTGCTGTCATGAGCCGCTCCTTACTGAATTTTTCACAAAAAGGATGCAATGGCCCGCCGCCATTGCATCCTTGAAAAAAACCATAGACTCGTTGGTTTACTCCAATTCCTCCAATCTTTTTTGCCACTTGGAGGTCAATTTTTCATACAGTGATTCACTGATTTCGCCATTGGCCAGCCGCATGTCCAGATTATCAAGCATGGCTTGAATTTCCGCTTTGGTTTTTGGCGTTGCCGGCGCAGCCTGTTGAGGGGTCTGTTGAGCCTGTTGTGGCTGCTGCTGGGCGCCGGCCATCGCCTGAGCGATGAGTCCGCCCATGCCTGCCCCCATTCCAATTCCTGCGCCTAATCCCAGTCCCTCACTCATCGAGCCACCGCCCCCTTCGCCCGAAGCTTTGGCGGCATCGCCGATGGCTCGGGCTGTTTTAAATTGCATGTAGGCTTGCATGTCGCCAATAGCGCCCATGGCGGCCCGCTCGTCGATGGCCTTCAGGGTTTCTTCGGTGGCGTTGATGGATTCAATAAAGATCTGCTTCAACTGAATGCCAACCATTTCAAAATTGTCAGAAAGCTTCGCTTTCAGCGCCACACCCAGCTCATCCACCAACGCAGGGAGATCGAATAGGCCTTTCTTGGCTTCGCCCAGTAGATCTGTCAGAGCAGACACAATCTGGCCTCGAAGCCAGTTGGTGATCTCGCTGGTGCTATATAGGCCCCGCTGACCCACGATCTGCGATACAAAACGTTGCGCGTCGATCACACGAAATGAATACGCACCAAATGCCCGCAATCGCACCATTCCCAGATCTGGATCTCGCAAAGCAATCGGTTGGCTGGTGCCCCATTTTTGATCCAGCATATCGATCATATTCACGAAATAGACCGACGCCTTAAATGGGGACTCGCCATTGAAGGCTTTGCCCAACAGGTTGATAAGCAAGGGAATGTTAGCAGTGGTCAAGGTGTGGCGCCCAGGCCCAAAGGTGTCCAGGGCTTTGCCATCTCGGAAAAAGACCGCGTTTTGGCTCTCTCCGACAATCAGTTGTGAACCAAGCCGGATATCCCCCCAACCGATCTCGGGAACACGCGCCACAAGCTGATCGGGTGGCATATCTGGGGCCTGGATAATATCAAAAATACGAACCATGGTGTTACTCCTTACTTGGTTTCAAAAGGGGTTGAGGGTTGGAATGATACACATAACACGGATGCTTCGTCATTCGAATTTGCGCCATTCTGCTCGAGTTTTTCTTTGCCTTATTGGCGTGATTCCGTTCCTGTCTGTGTCATCTGCGTTGTTCAATGCTATTTTCAAAACATGGTTACGCATCAGAGGAAGGGGGTGCTTCGTCGAGGGAGGACGTGTCGGACAACGAGGACACGCCCGAAGCGACCGCGCGTATCGCCTCTTTCCGATAATCAAGGCGTTCGCCGAACTCATCAAGGGCTTGGATCAAATCCACCAGGGATTGCGAGTAATCTTCTCCAGAGGTAATCGCTTGCGCCATGGTTTCGATCTTTGCTTGAATCTCGGGCACGCTGGCGGCCAAACGTCGATCAAACTGATATAGTTTTTCCAATTCGGGCTCCTGAATCTTTTCCATATCAAAAAAACCAGCGTAACCAGAGGCAGCCGTGCGAACGCGATCGATGAGCGTTTGTAAACGATTGGCTGCCACATCGACGTAAGGGAGATCGGTCAGTTTCCCTTTGTTTAATAATATACGTTCAATGGCGATAATACGTTTCCGGGCGCCCTCCAAAGAGGCGGCTATCGAAGAACGAAGCCGACGGTCTGCCTCGCGCCGCCGCTCCTTATCCCGATATTCACTGATGACCGGTAGGTCCGAAAGAAAGGCGTTGGCGGAGTCGATGCCCGCTTTGGCTTTTTCAGTCAAATTGTCTGTAAATTCCGACATGAAAACCTCCTGGGTAATCAATCTTTGTGAATAAAAATCTCTGTGCCGCAATACGGGCACACGATCAGGCCCTTGCCCGCCAGCTCGAGTTGGGCGCCGCAGTTCGGGCATCGCTGATCTGCTTTGAGCTGGGAAGCTTCTTCTGAATAGAGAATGCCATCCTTCCAATTCACGGCGCCGGAGAACAAGTTTTTCCCAACCAGATCCCGCACCAAATCTTCAACCTGGTTTCGAGGCAGATTCAACTCCAGGGATATATCGTTCAAGCGAACCTTGCCTTGCGTAAGAACCATATTGAGGATAGTGCGCTCCTGCTGAGCGCGACTCATCCGCGCCTCTTCCTGGCGTCCATGCCAGAGCATGTACCCGCCAACAGCCGCCAAAGGCAGCACAATAAAAATGAACACAAGCACAAATCCGAGAACCTGACCGCCAAGGGTGGCGGTGGCCTCTGTAAACAGGGCGGTGACAAACCATGCCCCCGAGCCCAGGCAAATCAGGATTGCCATTCCGATCAGGATAATGCCAACAATTCGTCCGGTGCTTTTCATAGGAGTTTGCGAAATGGGTTGAGTGAGATGATGGTTGTCAGAGAATGCATGGTTGCAAAGTGGTCATGTTCGGAGCCATGAAGCGACGGAGGACTATCCAAAACCACCACCGCCGCCTCCGCCGCCCCCTCCGCCGAAGCTGCCGCCGCCCGACCAACCGCCGCCCGACCAGCC
>WFTO01000389.1 GCA_015485435.1 Anaerolineae bacterium
CTATAAGAAAAGTTGTTTCTGAATTCCCGGTCCGCTTTCGTCTCTTGGTGTCTGGCTTTGTCCGATCTCATGTCCGAACCTGAGGGGATGGATTTGATCCGGCGACATGGGCATGGGGGGCGATGGCTCTGGCGGATGATTTGAAAGGCAGAAAAAAGGAGGCGCTTCGTCACTTTACGGGTTGCTGTGGGCAGGTATCTTAAACATGAGGCTTTTTCCAATGGGGGGAGCGGTCCGTCCTTGCGCCAGCCGGGATCATCCACGCGGGGGCCTCGCCACGGGTGGTTGGCCCAAGCCGGGCGATGATGAAGGTGCAGATATGAGACGCAATCTGACGTTCTCAATCAAGTGGCTTGTTGTGCTGCCGCTGATCCTTGTCTCTTGCCGCGCAGGGCAGCGCGGGCCGGAGGCAATCAGGGTGGACATGGCGAAGGTGCAAGATATGCCAATGAACCTGTCTGCCCCCGTCGCCCCGCTGCGGATTGCCATCGCGGCGGTCATCTCGCCGGAGGGTACGGTCAAAAGCTATCAACCTCTATTGGATTACCTTTCCGCGAAGGTCGGGCGCCCCGTCGAGCTCGTTCAGCGCAGGACCTATGCCGAGGTTAACGATCTGGTGAGACGCGGTGATGTTGACTTGGCATTTGTCTGCACCAGTGCCTACACCGCTGGACGGCGGGAATTCGGCATGCGCCTCCTCGTCGCTCCCGTGGTCAACGGTGCCACATACTATCAATCTCAATTGATTGTGCCGTCAAGCAGCTCAGCCAGGTCGATCCTGGATTTGCGCGGCCAGAGGTTTGCCTTTACTGATCCCATGTCATTCACTGGACGGACCTATCCAACCTACATGCTCCTGCTTGAGGGTGAGCGCCCTGCCGACTTCTTCGGGAGGACGTTTTTTACTTATAGCCATGACGATGCCATCCGTGCCGTGGCCAAGGGGATTGCCGATGGCGCGGCGGTGGATTCGCTGGTGCTGGACTTCGCCTTAGCGCGAGACAAGGACCTGAGAGACCGCATCAGAGTCATCCATACCTCGGATCCGTTCGGTATTCCCCCGGTTGTGGTTGGCCCCGCGGTTCGACAAACGCTGGAGCTCGAGTTGAAAGAGATCCTGATCGGGATGCATCGGGATGCCGAGGGGCGGCGCGCGCTGGAGGCGTTGGATTATGACCGATTCGTGACCGTATCCGATGAGCTCTATGACACAGTAGCCGCCATTGAGCTGCGAGTGGCAGAGTACATGGGTGAGGAATGAGGGAATTCTCCTGGCACAAGCTGCGCCAGCAGCTGTGGTCCATCCTTGGGGGAGTCAGTGTCCGGACCAAGATATTTGGGATCATCCTGGGCAGCAGTTTGCTCATCAGCCTGACCCTTTTGCTCCAGGCCTACAACGCGTTTGAGCGAGAGTTCGAATTCAGAGTGCGCGAAGTGGGCGTCTCCATTGCGCGCGACATCGCGGCTCGTTCAACCGAGCTGATCCTGGTCCATGATCTATATGGTCTTTATGAGCTCATCAGCGAAACGCGAGAGAGCTTTGAGGATGTCCGCTATGTTTTCATCCTTGATTCCCAAGGGCAAGTGCTGGTCCACACCTTTGAATCAGGGTTTCCGGTGGAGCTGCTTGATATCAATCCCGTAGCGCCGGAGGAGTTCCAAAGTACCGTCCTGGTTGATTCGGGGGAGGAATTCATCTGGGATGTGGCCGTTCCGATTTTCGATGGGCGGGTTGGAACAGCTCGCGTGGGCGTAACCAATGCCCGGACCCACGCAGCGGCTCTGGGGCTGATCGGGCAGATGGCCCTGACATCACTGTTCTTCCTTGCATTGGGCCTTTTGGCATCCACCCTGTTGACCGTGGTCTTGACGCGTCCCCTTAAGGAGCTTGTCAAAGCAGCGGGCAAGATCGCAAAAGGGGACTATTCATATCGGGTGCAGAAATGGGCCGAGGATGAGATTGGCGCCCTGGCGGTCGCGCATTCCGAGATGGCTGAGGAGCTGTCGCGAATGGATAGCATCCGCAGAGATCGGGAGGAATTGCGCAGGACGTTCCTTGAGCGGGTGATATCAGCCCAGGAAGAGGAACGCAAACGCATCGCAAGGGAATTGCATGACAGCACCTCGCAGAGCTTGAGCTCCATCAGCTTCATCTTGCGCAACCTTGAGGCGAACTGCCAATGCGCCAGCGGCCCTGAGAACTTTGCTCAAATCCATGAGGTGGTTCTCAGCACCTTGGAGGACGTGCGCAAACTTGCGTTCCAGTTGCGACCGGCTATCCTGGATGATCTGGGGCTAAAGGCTGCGCTGGATCAGCTTTTTGGCGAATGGCAGGATCGCACGGGCATCCCGGTTGACGCGGCCATTGTGGGGCAAAGCCAAAGGCTCAATGGCGTCCTTGAGACGACGATCTATCGCATTATTCAGGAATGCCTGTCGAATGTCGAACGCCACGCTCGGGCCACAAAGGTGAGTGTCCTTATTGAATCCGGGCGGGATGAAATCATCGTAGTGGTGGAGGATAATGGGATTGGCATGAGAAATCCCACGCCGGACCACAGGCAGCATCTGGGCCTTCTCGGGATTCGGGAGCGGGTTGATCTGCATGGAGGCTCGTTACTTATCGAAACCGAAGAAGGCCAAGGCACCAGCATCTTCGTTCGCATTCCCCATCTTGTGACGGCAGGAGAGGCGACATGATGCCGCGACCGTGGCGGGTGTTGATTGCCGACGACCATTCCGTGCTGCGCTCCGGGCTTAAGGCCCTGCTCGACAACCATGGGGATTACCAGGTCGTTGCCGAAGCGGCCTCGGGGCTGGAGACCCTTGAGCTCGCGGAAGCTCTGTGCCCGGACCTGATCTTGCTTGACCTTTCGATGGCGGGGCTTGGCGGTTTAGAGGCGCTTCCAACCCTTAGGAGACTTGTTCCACAGAGCAAGATTCTGGTCTTGACGATGCATGAGGAGCCCCAATACTTGATCGAGGCCATCCGCGGAGGAGCGTCGGGCTATATTTCAAAGAAGGCTGCTGACGCCGAGCTCTTCTCCGCGATGTGGTCCGTTATGCATGGCAATGTATACATCCACCCCTCCATGGCCAAGTATGTGGTCGAAGATCTCTTGCCTGAGCCCGAGGCGCCTGCCAGCCAAGATGCCTGGCATAGGCTTAGTGAGCGCGAGCAGCAAGTGCTTCGCCTCATTGCCCTTGGATATGCAAGCGTGGAGATCGCCGAAGCCCTCAACATCAGCCGCAAAACGGTCGACACCTACCGCTCTAGGGGGATGCAAAAGTTGAACCTCGAATCCCGCGCCCAATTGGTCCGCTTCGCCGTTCGATCAGGGCTGATCCAGGCATTCCTGGATACCCCCTTGGAATAGGGCTTGTAGGCCAATCGCCTACACGTTGGCCGCCAAAGTCCGGATTCCGCCGACAGAAAAAACCCCCAATCTACAGTACTCTTGTGATGTGCATCACAAAATCTTGGAAAACCATGCCCCGCGCTGATGGGGGATTGCAGCGGCGCTGCATCTTGATCGTGCGGCGCAGCTGATTGGCAATTGGGCGATCCATTCGCGGAACGAGCCCGAACACTCGAAGGCTGCTCATTGGGAGGTTGGGATCGATGAAAAAAGAAGCATCCACCCAGGTGGTTGAAGTGCCCGATCGCGGATCGTCGCGGCGGTCGTTCTTGAAATTGATGGGCGCGACCGGGGCTTCGTCTGCCCTTGCCGGCGTCATGCCTAAGCTCAAATACTTCGAGCCGGATCAGGTTGGAGAGGCCCAATCTGTGGGTCTTGGGCAGTGGTTGCCGACCACCTGCCAGGGCTGCACCTCCTGGTGCTCTGTGCAAGTCTACGTCATTGACGGGCGCGCCGTCAAAGTGCGCGGCAACCCCAACTCGAAAGTCAACGGTGAGGCCAGTTGTCCGCGAGCACACCTGGGCCTCCAGCAGGTTTATGATCCCGACCGGGTGAAAACGCCCATGAAGCGCACCAACCCGAAGAAAGGCCCTGGGGAGGACCCGCAGTTTGTGCCGATCTCATGGGACGAAGCGCTTGACACCATTGCAGACAAGCTCATGGAGCTGCGAGACAACAACGAGACGCACAAATACATGCTGATGCGCGGCCGCTATTCCTACATGCGCGACATCATTTATGATCGCATGCCCAAGATCATTGGCTCCCCCAACAACATCTCCCATAGCGCGATATGCGCCGAAGCGGAGAAATTCGGGCCGTATTATACGGAGGGCGAATGGGCCTACCGGCAGTACGATGTGTTGAACACAAACTACATTTTGCTGTGGGGAGCGGACCCCCTCTCCGCAAACCGCCAGGTTTCGTATTACTTGAGCGCGTGGGGCGATGTGCTGGATCGGGCCAAATGTGTCGCCATTGACCCGCGGCTTACGGCCACGGCGGTCAAGTCCGCAGAGTGGATGCCGATTAGGCCGGGAACCGATGGCGCGCTTGCCGTCGCCATGGCCCACGTGATCCTGACCGAAGGGCTGTGGTACAAGCCCTTTGTTGGCGATTTCGTCGACGGGGTCAACCTGTTCGTGCCCGGCAAGACAGTGGACGAGGCCGCCTTTCAAGAGGTCTACACGTCCGGCCTTGTCAAGTGGTGGAACATCGAACTTAAGGACAAGACGCCGGAATGGGCTGCTGAGATCACAGGGCTCAGTGCAGAGCAGATCCGCCGGGTGGCCACAGAATATGGCAAGGCTGCACCTCATGCCATCTCATGGGTGGGTGGTGGCCCGGTGATGCAGCCGCGCGGCGCCTATGGCTGCATGGCTGCCCATGCGCTGAACGGGCTTGTAGGGGCAGTGGATAACGTCGGCGGGACGCTGAAGGCCAACAAGGAATACACTCAATCCTTCCCTGCGCCCGATGACTATGTGGATGAGATAGCGAAGAAGGGCAAGAGTAAGGAGAAGATCGACCAGCGGGGCCGCAAGGAGTTTCCGGCTCTCAAAAAAGGCAAATCAGGCAAGGGGGTGGTGACCAACAATGCCGCCGATGCAATCGTCAATGAAGACCCCTATGAGATCAAAGTCGCCATCGGCTACATGAACAACTTTGCCTTCTCGTGTCCGCAAACGGCACGGTGGTATGAAGCGCTGGCGAAGATCCCGTTCCTGGTGCACATCACCACCCACGCCTCGGAGTTCTCCTGGTTTGCGGACATCATCCTCCCCTCAACACACCACATGTTTGAGAAGTATGGTTATCTGAAAGCATTCGGGAACGGCTACCGGCATGTGACTTTGAACCTCCCGGTTATCGAGCCGGTCTGGGATGTATACACCGATGAGACCGAAATCCCGTGGATGATCGCTGAGAAGCTGGCCTCCCGCGGGTTTGACAATCTGCTCCGGCACTACCAATCCTATGTCGATCCCGAGACGGGTGCTGCGCCGACAAATGCCGAGGAGTTCGCGCTCTACGCGCTGAAGTATGCCACGCACAAGCTTTGGGACCCTGCCAAACACGAAGGCGGGGATAAGTTTTCTGGCTGGGAGGAGTTCAAGTCGGTCGGTGTGTGGAACTCTGATCCGTACCCCTACAGGAAGCGTTGGGGGGCGATGAAGACGGCTACCGGCAAGTTCGAGTTCTACAGCGAGACCCTGAAGGCCGCCCTGGAAGGGCACGCAAAGAAGCACTCGACCGATGTGGATGACATCTTGAAGACATGCAACTATACGGCACGGGGGGAGCTGGCCTTCGTGCCGCACTTCGAGGAGCCGCTGGTTCACGGCGATGAGGATGAGTACCCGCTGCTGTTTGTCGACTATAAGTCGCGCTTGAACCGGGAGGGGCGCTCTGCGAACTGCACCTGGTATCAGGAGCTCAGGGACCTGGACCCCGGTGACGAAGCCTGGGCCGATGTGGCCAAGTTCAATCCCCTGGACGCCGAAAAGCTCGGCATAAAAACCGGCGACAAAATCAAGCTCATCTCACCCACCGGGGAACTGACATGCACCGCCAAGGTTTGGGAGGGCGTGCGGCCCGGAACGGTGGCCAAGGCCTATGGACAAGGGCACTGGTCGTACGGACGGGTGGCGGCCGCCGAGTTTGGCAAAACCCCGCGCGGTGGAAACAACAACGATCTGATCCCCGCAGACTACGATCGCCTGAGCGGCAGCTCAGCATTCTATGGCTTCTTCCGCGTGAAGGTCGAGAAGGTCTAGGAGGCTCATGATGACGAAATACGCGATGGTCATAGATCTACAACGATGTGCCGGCTGCGGCGGCTGCATTATCGCCTGCAAGAACGAGAACAATCTATCGCAAGGTGTTTCTTGGGCCAGCAAGATCAGTTGGACAGTGGGCACATTCCCGAACGTGCGTTTCACCTACATCCCTACACTCTGCAACCACTGCCAGAACGCACCTTGTGTGGCGGCCTGCCCAACTGGGGCGATGTATAAGACCGAAAATGGCATCACCATGCTGGATACCGACAAATGTATCGGCTGCCGGTATTGTATGGCAGCCTGCCCCTATGGGGTGATCCATTTCAACGCCACGGAATCACAGGCCTTTTGGAAGGATGACACGGCCTTGATGGCCGGCACCTCCTCTCCGGTCGAAGTAACTGCGGCGGTCGGGGCGAAGGTCATGCCTTACTATAACCCTGAGCGCGAGGCCACGCTCCCCGGCATCCGGCCAGCGGGAACGGTGGAGAAATGTACTTTCTGCGATCACCGGCTGGAGGAAGGGCTGTTGCCCTATTGCGTCGAGGCCTGCCCAGCGCAAGCCAGGATCTTCGGGGATCTGGACGATCCATCCAGCGATGTCAGTAAGCTGATCAGCAGATACCAGCCAATGCGACTCCGAGAAAGCCTGGGGACGGAGCCTAAGGTGTACTACATCCGCGGTTTCCATCCCGGCTCATACAAAAAAACCTACGGAGGTCTGGGATGAACCGCTCGCAGGTGCTCTCCCTTTGTATTCTCTTCCTTTACCTCCTCGTCGCTGGATGCACCTCCCCCGCCGAGATCACGGAAACTGCCCCGGCGCCGGTGGTGACCGAGCAAGCCGAGCCCACCCTCGCGCCCACCCCCGAACACGGCCATCATCACCAAGTCCAGCCTGGAGGATTACCTAACCCTGAGTCAAGTGGCATTGGCGATCCGAAACGGGGAGGTTGACGCAGGCGATGAGTACGGCGTGGGCATTAACCAGCGATTCCACGTCATCCATGCCCGGTTGGTTGGCATGAGCTGCATCCAATGCCACGTTTCAGAGGCCGTTGAAGAGGTGGCGCAGCCTGCGCAGGGTGCGCCGGGGGTTGTGGATCGACGTGTATGCCTGGGTTGCCATCTCAACGGTCCGGCCGCACCGCTGTATGAAGCAAAAGAGTGATTAACCACGACAACACTGAGCCCTGAGGCTCAGGCTGATCGCTGCTTCAGGCTCAGTGGTATCGGCACCCTGAGCGCCCGCAAACCAACGAGGACCCTATATGGAAATCCCAGAGATCCTTGCAGAGGAGAAAAAACGGGAAGCGGCATACCGGTTGCTGGCGCAGTGCTATGCCCAGCCGGGCGAATCGCTGCACGAGGCTGTTGCCGGCCTGTCTTCAATCTATCAGGAGGGGGATCAGGAGATCCTTCAAGCGCTTGCGGAGATGCGGGCAGCGATCAGCGGTGAAGGGCTCCAGGCCCTGCAAGTTGAGCATGCCCGGTTGTTCATTGGCCCATTTGAGTTGCTGGCGCCGCCTTATGGCTCTGTCTATCTGGAGGGCAGCCGTCGCGTAATGGGAGATTCTACCGTTGCCGTCGTGCGAGCGTATCGCGACGCCGGCTTGAGGTTGCGCGAAGATGTTAAGGATGCCCCCGATCATATTGCCGTTGAGTTGGAGTTCATCGGTTTCTTGACTGCCCTGGTTGTGAA
>WFTO01000390.1 GCA_015485435.1 Anaerolineae bacterium
CAGGATGTGCGCAAGGCCCTAAAGACATCCCTGAATCGGTGGCTCAAGGCGCGGCCGCGGCCGCGCGCGTTGCGGGGTTGATCCATCAGGGCACCGTCATGATGGAACCTGTGAGAGCGCACATTCAAGAAGCCTTCTGCTCTGGCTGTCGCATCTGTAACAACTTGTGCCCCTACAACGCGATCGTCTTCCATGACGATCGTCATGTATCGGAGGTCATCACCGCCCTTTGTCAAGGCTGTGGCACCTGCGTCGCTGCATGTCCGAGCAACGCCATCACGGGCGCTCATTTCACCAACGAACAATTGTTTGCACAAATCGAAGGCATCCTTTGGGATGTGCGCCCAGATAGCGCGGGCATAGCGTTGACTGCGTCTTCTTAGCATCCTGGCCGAAGCATTGCCTCTCTACCTCTAAAATTCTCGACTTCTGTCTCCGCAAAGGAGCATCTCATGAACAATCAGTTCGAACCCGTGATTCTTGGATTTCTTTGCAATTGGTGTTCATATCGAGCCGCCGATCTGGCGGGCACGGCTCGAATCCACTATGCCCCAAACATGCGGCCCATACGCGTGATGTGCAGCGGACGCGTCGATCCCCAGTTTGTGCTAAAAGCACTCCGGGAAGGCGCAGATGGCGTTCTCATTGCCGGGTGTCATCCCGGCGAATGCCACTACGTCAATGGCAATATAAAGACAATTCGCCGGTACTTATTACTGCGAAAGATGCTCAAGCAATGGGGCATAGAAGAGGAAAGAGTCCAACTTGTGTGGGCCTCGGCATCGGAGGGGAAACAACTGGCGGAAGCGGTTGATCGCATGACCGAGATGCTTCGGGCGCTGGGCCCATTGCGATGGAACGAAACAGTGCTCGGCCAGCCAGGCATAAACGGAGACATGGCGCCCGCCGAGACACTCGCCGAGGAGGCGTCAGCATGACAACCAACCCAGAGAAACCCAAACTGGCTATGTATTGGGCCGCCTCCTGTGGCGGCTGCGAGATATCCGTACTTAATTTGGGGGATCGCATCCTTGTCATCGATGAAATCTTTGACATTGTTTTCTTTCCCGCCATTGCAGATTTCAAATACGACGATCTGCGCAGCTATCCCGACGGGTATATCGACCTCTGTTTATTCAATGGCGCCATCCGCAACTCAGAAAACGAAGAACTGGCTCATCTTTTGCGCCAAAAATCCAAAGTGATGGTTGCGTATGGCAGCTGCGCATACGAAGGCTGCATTCCCGCGTTGGCCAATCTCACCTCGCGCGATTTTCTCCTCAACACCGTCTACGTAAACCAACCCACCAACGACAACCCCAACCGCATCATGCCCCAACCGCGTTATCCAATGGAAGAGGGCGTATTGGAGCTGCCTGCATTTTACGAAAACGTTCATAGCCTGGACCAAATCGTCGATGTGGACTACTACCTTCCAGGTTGTCCTCCAGAGTCTCATCAGGTGTGGGCAGTCATGCAAGTGGTCATTCAAGCGTTGACCAAAGGAAGCCCACTGCCTCCTAAAGGCGCCATCATCGGCGCTGGCGAGGTGGCCGTTTGCGAAGAATGTCCGTTGGAAAAGCATGAAAAAACCATCACTCGCTTCTACCGGCCATATGAAATCACGCCAGAGCCCGATGTTTGCTTGCTGGAGCAAGGATTGATCTGCATGGGGCCTGCCACGCGCAATGGCTGCGGCGCGCTTTGTCCTCAGGTGGGCATGGGGTGTCGCGGTTGCTATGGCCCCCTGCCTGGGGTTGTGGACCAAGGCGCCAAGATGATCTCGGCCATTGCTTCGGTTATCGACGCTGGCGAACCCGGCATGGAAGAAGAAGACATTGAGCTGGCCATTAAAGCAGTTATCGATACCATCCCCGACCCCGCTGGCACGTTTTACCGATTCAGCATGGCCCACTCGCTTCTCTTCCGTGCAAAAACCGATCAAACATCCACCTGATGTCAACAAAGGATCGCGCGCTGCCTGATGCAGCGCAATCTCCAAGTTTACGACCCATACAATTTGCTATTTCATTTATAGGGGGCGCCTTTATGAAACGCATCACTATCGACCCCATTACCAGATTAGAAGGCCACGGAAAGATCGAAATCTTTCTTGATGAGCGGGGTGATGTAGCCAACGCCTATTTCCAAATCCCTGAATTGCGTGGGTTTGAGGCGTTTTGCGTCGGACGTCCGGCCGAAGAAATGCCGCGCATTACCAACCGCATTTGCGGCGTCTGTCCAGAAGCGCATCACATGGCGGCGACCAAAGCCCTGGATGCACTCTATCAGGTCGAGCCCTCCTCAGCAGTCAAAAAACTGAGAGAGTTGTTTTACATGGCTTTTTATGTAACAGATCATACGACGCATTTTTATGCGTTGGGCGGGCCCGACTTTTTGGTGGGCCCCGACGCGCCAAAATCAGAACGAAATATCTTGGGGGTCATCCATAAAGTTGGGCTGGAAATCGGAAAACAGGTGATCGATTGTCGCATGAGAAACCACCATGTCATACAGATGCTAGGAGGCCGCGGCATTCACCCGGTGGCGGGGCTGCCTGGCGGTTGGGCCAAGTCGATTACCGAGAAGGAACGCCAGGAGATCGAAGACATTGCCCGCCAGAATGTCGATTTTGCCCTGTTTAGTCTACAAGCATTTGACGACATCGTCATGGGCAATCCAGCATTTGTGGATATGATTCTATCGGATTTGTACACCCATCGTACTTATTCCATGGGCACCGTCGACCGTCGCGATCAGGTGAATTTCTATGATGGCGCCATCCGCGTAGTCGATCCGGATGGGCAAGAATTCGTGCGATATCCGGCCAAAGACTATGCAAACCACATCGCGGAGCATGTCGAACCCTGGAGTTATCTTAAATTCCCCTATTTGAAAGCTGTAGGGTGGAAGGGGTTTATTGATGGCCGAGATAGTGGCGTGTATTGCGCCACGCCGCTATCTCGGCTGAATGTCTCCGAAGGCATGCCCACCCCCAATGCCCAGGAAGCCTACGAGAAGTTCTACGAAACGTTAGGAAGCAAAAAAATCACCGACCGGCGATATGCGCCGGTTCACTATCGGCTGGCCACCCATTGGGCAAGGCTCATCGAACTCCTCTTCGCCGCCGAACGAATGCTCGAATTGAGCCGTGACCCTGAAATTTTAGACCCAAACATGCGAATTGAAGTGCATTCCACACCAGATGAAGGCGTCGGAAGCGTCGAAGCGCCACGAGGCACATTGATCCATCATTACAAAACTGATGAAAGAGGCATTCTGACCAAGGTCAACTTGATCGTCGGCACAACAAACAATTACGCCCCCATTGCCATGTCCGTCAAAAAAGCGGCCCAAGGGCTCATTCATAGAGGGGTAATCATTTCTGAAGGATTGCTCAATCGCGTGGAGATGGCATTTCGCCTTTATGATCCATGCATGTCGTGCGCCACTCACTCATTGCCAGGGCAAATGCCTCTTGAGGTGGTTATTCGCGATGCCGATGGCCACATTGTGCAACGTCTAGCACAACACCTGCACTAACCTATCATGCATGCAGACGCCGCCCCGAATTCCTCGCCCGCCACCATCATCGTTGGACTCGGAAATCCCATCCTCACTGATGATGGCGTTGGCGTATATGTCGCCTGGGAGCTGGCCTCGAGATTGGCAAACTGCACCAATGTCACCATTACCGAGGCCAGTGTTGGAGGGCTGCGCTTGATGGAACTTATGACGGGATACGATCGCGCCATCCTCATCGATGCTATCCTGGATGACGCCCCACCAGGAACCATCTTACGGATAACGATGGATGATCTCAAGGATCGCTCTCCCACCCAACATATCGCCTCAGCACACGACGCCAATCTGATCACCGCACTCAACACAGGACTACGCATGGGCTTCCATTTGCCCACGGAAATCATCATTTACGCTATCAGCGTTGACAACGTGCTTGATTTTGGAGAAGAGCTCACACCAAGGGTGGCCGCTGCCGTCCCCAAGGCAGTTCAGGCGGTGGCTGATGAAATCAGTTTGATGCAAACCACAACCGATGTGGAAAAGGCCGACGTTGACGCTCACCCCCCCATGCTCGTTAAACGAGACCTTCCTCAAGCCTAACAGTTTTGTCTATCGCGCCCACGCTTTCCCCACAGGCATGACCGGAGTATAATCATGATATCTCCTGAACGTTTACGCTTTTACCCCTTCTTTGGCAACTTTCCTCATAAAAACCTAGTGCAACTCGCGGACATTGCCGAGGAGATGATCGTTCATCCTGGCGACGTCATCTTTCGCGAGGGTGAAGAAATTGATCACATTTACTTGATTGAGTCGGGAGCCGTAGGTCTCTCCATTGCGATTCCCGCTCGCGGCGTTACCCATAGCGTTTCGGATCAACTCACAGGAACGTTGGCAACCGAAGAAATCGTCATCAGTGCGCTGGATCGAGGCGACGTATTCGGTTGGTCGGGCCTGGTGCCGCCTCATCACAGCACAGCCACCGCCCGGGCGCTGACAGAAAGCCATCTCTTGGCCTTTGATTGCGATCAACTGCGCGATCTCTTCCGCGAAGATTGCCGCTTTGGCTACATTATGATGATGAAAATCGGCCAGGTGATTCGCCAACGATTCGAAGATCTGCACATGGAGATCCTGGCGGATAAAGTGTCGAACTTGCCCGAACCAACCACATCGTAACGATCGTTTTTTCTCAGAGAGGCCTATCGCAGCCCCGTGTATGTTGGCCCCCAGGGACCGTGATATGGTTTTTAGACGGAGGTTGTCATACAATCTCCGTTATTTTCTCCCCCCTTGTCAATCATGCATGAACTCGCAGTTGTTCAAAGCTTGCTGCAACTCACCCTGGATCACGCCGCCCAACACCGGGCCCGGCGCGTCCTGGCCCTGGATCTGGTTATTGGACAACTTTCGAGCATTGTGGACGACTGTGTGCAATTTTATTGGGACATACTGGCTCGCGACACGATTGCCGCCGAAGCCCAACTTCGGTTTCATCGCATCCCCGCCCGCTTTCAGTGTCGCGATTGTGGCGCAACCTTCGATCTGGACGAAAGCCGCCTCACCTGTCCCCATTGTCAAAGTATCTATTTTGACTTGATCCAAGGCGACGAATTCAGACTAGAAAGCATTGACATCGAAGAAAACGACTCCACACCCGAGACCAATCGAACCTCACAACCAAACGCGACGCCCTCTACATCTGATCCTGATTAACAAATCACACATTCATTCCCCCGTTGCCCCCAAACAGGAGCCTCCAAATGACCACAAAAACCGTCGCTGTCGTCGAAAACATCCTCAAGGCCAACGACCATCTGGCCGAAGCCAACCGCGATCTGCTCGACCGGACCGCCACCGCCGCCATCAACTTTATGGCTTCCCCGGGCGCAGGCAAAACGTCGCTCATTGTTCGCACCATCGCAGCCCTCAAAGATCGCTATCGCATCGCGGGCATCGATGGCGACATCGCCACCACCATCGATGCAGACCGCATGGCGGAAGCCGGCGTTCACGCCGTTCAGATCAATACCGGCGGCGCGTGCCATCTCGATGCAGTCATGCTACAGAACGCGCTGACCCAGATCGATCTCGACCACACCGATTTGCTCATCATTGAAAACGTTGGCAATCTGATCTGTCCGGCAAGCTTCCAATTGGGCGTGCACCTGAACATTCTCATTGCCAGCGTGCCCGAAGGAGATGACAAACCCTACAAATATCCGACCATGTATCGAGGCGTCCAGGCGGTCATCCTCAACAAGATCGACCTGTTACCCTATTTTGACTTCGATATGGCGTATTTCCGCCGTGGCGTCGAAGCACTGAACCCAGGATTGGCGTTCTTCCCACTTTCTGCCAAGACCGGCGAAGGGCTGGATGATTGGATCGCCTGGCTTGAGGGATCGATCCAACGGATTTTGGCATAAACCGCCACAGCATTTCATCACCCGATCATCAACTCCCCATGGATGGCGAACACATCCACATTGATGGCATCGTCCAGGGCGTAGGATTCCGCCCCTTTGTGTATCGTTTGGCCCATCACCATGCGCTGTCCGGTTGGGTGCGCAACAGCAGCCGTGGGGTGGATATCGAGGTTTGGGGGCCCAAACATGCGCTTGATGCGTTTGCTCACGCTCTGCAGGCCCAAGCGCCCCCCCTGGCTCGCATTACACATATCCAACGACATCCGCTGCCTGCGAACGACCTATCCCCCAATGCAGATTTCGTCATTATTCAGAGCCAGGAAGAACACGGCTTTACGCTGGTCTCCCCCGATGTCGCCACCTGCTCCGATTGCTTACGCGAGCTCTTCGATCCCGCAGACCGCCGTTATCGCTACCCCTTCATCAATTGCACCAATTGCGGTCCCCGCTTCAGCATCATCCAGGCGCTCCCTTATGATCGCCCACAGACCACTATGGCGCGCTTTCGGATGTGCGACTCTTGCCAAACGGAATATAAAGACCCACTGGACCGGCGATTTCATGCGCAACCCAACGCCTGCCCAGCGTGCGGCCCCCATATCTGGCTAGAGGTCCATGGCGAACACGTTGCCAGTCACGATAAGGCATTGCAATTCGCAGAAAAATTATTACTCGAGGGACGCATTCTTGCTATCAAGGGATTGGGAGGATTCCACCTCGCATGCGATGCGCGAAACCATCAGGCCGTGCTCACGCTGCGCGCGCGGAAACAGCGCCCTTATAAACCCCTGGCCGTGATGATGCCCGATATGACGACATTGCGTCATTACTGCCGGGCGTCTGCGGCGGAAATGGATGCGCTGACTTCCCCCGCAGCGCCCATTGTGCTATTGACTGCGCATGACAAAACCGATATGAGCCCCGCCATTGCGCCCGGTCAGGACACAGTGGGCGTCATGTTGCCTTACACACCATTGCATCATTTACTATTACGCGATCTGGGCATTCCTTTGGTGATGACCAGCGGCAACCGTCGTCATGAGCCCATCGCCCGCACCAATGAGCAGGCGCGACAACATCTTTCTCACCTGGCCGACGCATTTCTCATGCACGACCGCCCCATTTACAACCGAAACGATGACAGCGTGATCTTGGTTTGGCATGATAAGAAACTCCCTCTTCGCCGCTCCCGCGGCTTCGCGCCAGAGCCCATTCAGCTCACGCAAAAAGCGCCTACGTCTGTGCTCGCTCTGGGCAGTTTTATGAAAAACACCTTTTGTCTGTTGGAGCAAGACAAAGCCTTTCTGAGTCAGCACATCGGAGAAATGGATGATGTGCGGGTATGGGACTTCTTTGTAGAAAGCGTACGTCGATACCGCCAGCTCTTCGGCATCCACCCCGAGCGTATCGCCCACGACCTCCACCCTGAATTTACGCAGATTGCAGAAAGCCTTCTGGCCCAGCTCGATACGCTCCAAACCCTGCCACGCGTTCCTATTCAACATCATCACGCCCATATCGCTTCCTGTCTGGCTGAACATGGCGTCACCGGCCCCGTCATTGGACTGGCTTGGGATGGCACCGGGTATGGGCCTGATGGCACAATCTGGGGAGGGGAATTCCTGATAGCCGATCTGCGCACCTATCAACGTCTGGGGCGATTTTCCATCTTTCCGTTGCCAGGCAACGAAGCGGCCATACGACAACCCTGGCGCATAGCCCTGGCTCTGACCGATCAGGCCGTAGACGATCCCGCCATCATCGATTCGCTGTTCTCAGAGATACCGCCCAACGCTCGCCAGCTCATCCTTGCACAAACGCAACGGGCCCTCAACACCCCTCAAACATCAAGTGCGGGACGACTATTTGACGCGGTGGCTGCTCTCATCGGCTTATGTAAAGAAGTTACCTATGAGGGCCAAGCCGCTATGGAACTGGAAACCCTGGCGCGTACGGCCACTCCTGCCACCCCCTGGCCCATTTCCATCCATCAAAATCAAAACTTGTACGAAATCCCGGTCGAAGCTATCATTCGAGCGGTCATTCAAGATATGCAACAGGGCGTCAGCCCCAACGTCATTGCCGCCCGCTTTCATCAAACCCTTATCACCCTGGGCGTCGACATGGCGACCGTCCTTTCCGAAAAAACCGGCTTACGTGAAATTGCACTCAGTGGCGGATGCTTCTACAACCGTCTTTTGCTCGATGGCCTGTATCACAATCTACAAGCCCGCGGATTCGTCGTTTATACGCATCACCAAGTCCCTGCTGGTGATGGCGGTCTTGCATTGGGGCAAGCTGTCATTGCCGCCCAACAAGAGACCGTTGACGCCTCATGACCTTCCTATCCCAAAACCACACCGACGATCTCTCCCACGCTCCTCCATTCGAACACTATGTGCTTAGCCGTTCCTGCAAAGATCCTTGAAATCACCGACGACCAGCTCGCCACCGTCGATTTCGGCGGCGTTCAGCGGGTCATCAGCCTCCAACTCTTGCCCGAAGCCCAGCCAGGCGATTATGTGTTGATCCACACCGGCTTTGCTATCAGCGTCGTTGATCCAAAGGAAGCCGCGATCACCCTGCAAATGCTGGCAGAAATGGAACAACTCGCGCAAGAAAACCGCACGCGCTCCTAGCAAAAGACCCGTTCATCATGCCCGATTTTCGAGACGCTCAGCTATCCAAACGACTTCTCTCCGCCATTGCCAAGCTGGCGGATCGCCCTATGACCTTCATGGAATTTTGTGGGGGACACACCCATGCCATCATGCAACATGGCATCCGTCAGGCGCTGCCCCCACAAGTGCGCCTGCTTTCAGGTCCTGGTTGTCCGGTTTGCGTCACCGACCAACGCGATATCGACCAAGCCATCGCCCTGGCTCAACTTCCCGAGGTGACGCTCACCACCTTTGGCGATATGATGCGGGTGCCCGGCACCACACAAACCCTGCAAGAAGCCGCTGCCGCGGGCGCCGACGTTCGAGTCGTGTATTCTCCTCTCGACGCGGTGGCATTGGCCGAAACCCTTCCAGACCGACAAGTCATTTTCCTGGGCGTTGGATTTGAAACCACTGCGCCCGGGGTGGCCGCTGCCATGGTGCAAGCGCAACGTCGCGGCGTCAGTAACTTTTGTGTATTTTCGATGCATAAATACACTCCTCCAGCCATGCGCGCCATCCTCGATGCTGGGGAAGTGCGATTGGACGGAGTCATCGGGCCAGGGCATGTCTCCACCATCATCGGCTTACATGCCTGGAACTTTCTACCACAGGAATATGGCATCCCGATTGTTGTGTCTGGCTTCGAACCAGTGGATATCTTACTGGCTGTCAAGATGCTGGTTGAACAAATCGTTCAAGGAAGGGCCCAGGCAGAAAACGGCTACAACCGTTCTGTTCGTCCCGAAGGCAATCTCGCCGCTTTGGAAATCATGCATCGAGTGTTTCAGCCGGATGACGCTGCCTGGCGCGGGTTTGGCATATTGCCCGAAAGCGGCATGGGCATTCGCGCCGACTTCCAGCAATTCGACGCCCGCAAGCGTTTCACCATCCCCGATATTCCCTCACGAGAACCTCCTGGCTGCCGCTGCGGCGAAGTGCTCCGGGGCGTGATCGAACCCCCTGAATGCCCCCTCTTTGCTCGCGCGTGCACCCCGGCAAAACCGTTGGGGCCCTGCATGGTCTCCGACGAAGGCGCTTGTGCAGCCCACTTTCTTTATCAACCAGCCCATGCAGCCTGAAAGATTCACATCGGGGTAGAAGCGCACTCCCCCACATTGGCGACATTCACATGTCTTTATCACGCTGGTTTTTGCTTATTTTCCTCTTACTGACCGTTGTATTTGCCTGTGCCACGGGATATGGCCTCGGACGCGTAGTGGGTGAACGCTATACCGCTCCCGCCCAAGCCGTTGCGTCTCCACGCGCCGCTGCAACGCCCATCCTCGCGTCCACCTCCACGCCGAAGCCATCCCCCACGCCGCCACCCGCCACGAACACGCCAGCCCCGACGCTTCCACCACTCGACAAGACGGCGATGGCCTTGGAAAACCGACTGACCGCAATCTATCAGGATGAAGCGCCCGCGGTGGTGAATATTACCACCCAGATCCTGCGTCGCGATTTCTTCTGGGGCGTCATTCCCGAAAGTGGCGCGGGATCAGGCTTCCTGTGGGATACAGACGGTCACATCGTCACCAATTACCATGTCATTGAAGACGCCCACACCATTGATGTTTCTTTTGGACCAGGCATGGTCTTTACAGCCCAGGTGGTGGGGATGGACCCGCCCAATGATCTCGCCGTCATCAAAGTTGATGAAGTGCCGGAGGGTGTCCATCCTCTGGCATTGGGGGACTCGGACGCGCTTCGGGTAGGTCAGATCGCCATTGCCATTGGCAATCCTTTCGGGCGCTTTCAACGCACCATGACCATGGGCATCGTCAGCGCACTCGATCGCACGATCCGAATCAAAGAGGGTCGGGTTTTGCGTCGAGTCATCCAAACCGATGCGGACATCAATCGCGGTAATTCTGGAGGCCCACTACTGGATTCTTCAGGACGTGTGATCGGCGTCATCTCAGCCATCTATTCACCGACCGGAGCGAACGCGGGCGTCGGGCTCGCCATACCTGTCAACAAAGCCAAACGAGTCGTTCCTGTACTCATTGAAAAAGGACGCTTTGCCCACCCCTGGTTGGGCATCGAACATTTAGGCTATGAAATCACGCCCTATCTGGCCCGGGCCCTCGGCTTGCCAGTCACTCGCGGCTTGCTTATCGCCCAGATCTATGACAACTCCCCCGCGATGCGGGCTGGGATACGCCCCGCCGACAAAGAAATCATCTTGGGGAATACTCGCTATCTCATTGGCGGCGACATCCTCATAGCCATCGACGGCGTTCCTCTGAAAACATGGGAAGACCTGGATGCATATCTCCAAGAAAATACCGAAGTTGGACAGATTGTCACCCTCGACATCCTTCGGGATGGCAAACAACTCCAGATTCAGGTGCCATTAGGGGAAGAACCCTGAACCAATGCATCAAGACTTTGATAGGCCGTCAATTGCTGGAATGGTCTGGAAATTGGTTTTCGGGATGAGCCCATGCTAACATAGAATGATCCGGGTTGAGGAAATGCATAAGATGATGCGGCCTTTCCTCAACCCTTTCGCTTGTTGCAACACTCAATATCATTTTCTCATCTTCAAAACCAGTTCAATCTATGACAGAGCAGACACAAACACCTTCCTCCTCTCAACGCGTCTGGGTCATTGGCCTGGATGGCGTTCCTTGGACATTGCTGCAACCCTGGATCGATGCCGGCCATCTGCCCACCCTGGCCCGCCTGCAACAGGGCGGCGCTTGGGGCGGCCTGCGTTCCACCATCCAATTCCTGACCGCCGTGGCCTGGACGAGCTTCCTCACCGGGCTTAACCCGGGCAAACATGGCATTTTCGATTTTGTGCGACGCATTCCCGGCACCTATAAACAAGAATTGACCAATGCATCCCTACGTTCCGGTCGCAGCATTTGGCGCATCCTTTCCGATGCGGGACGTCGCGTGGGCGTGGTCAACGTGCCCATGACGTTCCCCCCCGAACCAGTCAATGGATTTCTCATCTCAGGTCTCGATACCCCGGGCCTGGATTCCGCATACACATATCCACCGGAAATAAAAGCCGATGTTAACGACATCCATTTCATTGCTGTAAGCACGGTGGGCAAGTCCCACGCACAATATTTGCAAGAAACGCTGGAAGGCGTGGACAAACGGTTCGAATTGTTATGGCGAACCATTCAGCGCGAGCCCCTGGATTTTTACATGTGGGTGGAAATGGAAACCGACGCCATCCAGCATTGTTCCTGGCACCTGATGGCCGACCCCAGTCAGCCCAATCACGACGCCATCCTCCAGGTCTATAAGCGTATCGACGCGCACCTAGCAAAGCTAGTGGACACTTTGCCCGACGATGTCACCCTGATTGTCATGTCTGATCACGGCGCGGGCCCCATCGTTAAGACGGTGTATCTGGATCGCTGGTTGGCGCAACAGGGCTGGCTGCATTACAAACAAGGGAAAGAACTTACCTTGAGAGACCACATGCGTCGACTGGCACGAAAAGGCGTAAAAAATAGCTTTTATCTGGCGCAACGATTCTTGCCCGTAAGCGTCAAAGGTTTCCTTAAGCGGTTTACTGGAGCCCACGCCGCAGTGGAAACGTTTATGGAACAAGCGGAGATCGACTGGTGTCGCACGAAAGCATATTCCGTTGGCAACCTGGGCAATATCAACCTCAACATCAAGGGCCGAGACCCAGAGGGCGTCATCGAGCCAGATCAAGTTGAGGCGTTCATCCAAGAACTCACCACTGCCCTCTATCAACTTCGCGACCCCGATACAGGAGAACGCATGGTAGCCCGAGTCATGCGACGTGAAGAGATCTACACCGGCCCCCTGATTGACCGAGCGCCAGACCTGCTTATTCGTTGGGTCGATGATAAATACCTGGCCGTGAAAGATTACGACGCAAATCCCAATGGTCCTATTTTTGGCGCCAAACAAAAATTTGGACGGCACGGTGCAGCGTATGCACTCGATCAGACGGGAACGCACATCATTGAGGGGATCGTCATTTTCTATGGCAAAGGCGTTCGTCCAAATGTGCAACTACAAAACGCCGAACTCATCGACCTGGCCCCCACCATCCTCCATCTGCTCCAAGTGCCTATTCCACGAGCCATGGATGGAAAACCATTGTTGGAGGCATTTGATCCCGAAATCGCCAACAGACCCGTACGCTACGAAAAAGATGACGAATTCTCTTCATCAGGCCCCGGCATCGCGTTAACAGAAGAGGAAGAGCGAGCCATTCGTGAACGATTACAAGGACTGGGGTACGTCGCATAACATGACCGCCGTCGAACCAGATACGACTTTCACCCATTCACAGGCCACTGCCTCCGCGCCGATAGACATCTCGATTATCATCGTAAACTGGAACGCGGCCGCCTACCTGCCAGCAGCGTTGGACAGCCTCTTCGCAGCGCAAGGAGACCTGCGCCTAGAAGTACTCCTTGTGGACAACGCCTCCAGCGATGAATCGCTGTCCATCGTACGCAGTCGATATCCTCAGGTAACAATCATCGCGAACGACGTCAACCGTGGATTTGCAGCCGGAAATAATCAGGGCATTCAACGCGCACGGGGGCGATACATTCTGCTCTTGAATCCCGACACCGAACTACCCGATCACGCCCTGACCGATATGTTGGCATTTCTAGAAGCCCATCCCCAAGTTGGCGTCGTGGGCCCACGATTGCAGGGTGCGAAAGGAAAAGTGCAAGGGGGAGCGGCGGGATTCGATCCTTCATTGACCACCATTTTCAATTTCGCCACCTTTCTCTATCGGCTCTTTCCCCGGCGATTTAAGGGCCTGTGGCTACCGCGCTCGCTATATGACACCGACGACCCCATTTCGGTTGATTGGGTTTCAGGTGCATGCATGTTTTTACGCCGCGATGTATTCGAACAAGCAGGTCTGATGAACGAACGTTACTTCATGTATTCGGAAGATGTGGAACTATGTCGCCGCGCTCGCAAAGCGGGGTACCAGGTGATGTGCTTGCCCTCCATTCATGTTACCCATCACATCGGCGGCAGCTCCCGTCAATTAGGCCCTGAATTTTACGCGCATAATATCGACTCCCTGGACCTGGACTTACGCACGCGCTACAATCCTTTTTTCGTGGCTCTAATGCATCTCATCGCTGCCTTTGGTTACCTTTTACGGATGGTGTTTTATCAACTCCAGTATCTTCGCGATCGCCATCCCGTATTTCTTGAACTCAGGGATTTGTGGGCCGCCTGCCTAAAAACCAGTCTCGTGCGCGCAGTTCAACCCGCCAATGTCATACATCCCGGAGAATCAGAACCATTGCCTTTGATTGCCCATCAAGAGAGCGAAAGCCGCAGGGACCCAAATCTGACGTAGCTATCTCATGAACCTTGTGAATGGGAATGCATAGGATGGTTTATGTCATGACCAAATGAAAAAAGGCAGTGTACAATCTCGGGCCGTACGAACGACGCTCATCGGTGTGATATAATGGCGCCATGCTTGAATTACCCAAACTGATCAACCAGATTGGCTCCATGAGCGAGGCCATCGCTCACCGCCGCAAAGAGTATGAACATTGGGCGGCCCTGGCCCGACAGGCCTTGAACGACTATGATCTCGTCGATGACACATTGCTGGCTAAGATCGAGCAAGCGATTAACGTCGATCCGACTTGGCGCGGGGCGCGTCCCTGTGACTCTCATCTAAACCGTCGCATCATCCCCAAAACGCCTCCCGAGGATGTCAGCCTCATCGGCGTAGACGGGTCTCAAATCTATCCCAATCAACATGGACCGGTGCTCTATTATCTCATTAACACCGGGGTGATTGTCTTGCGTCAAGGCACAGGTGAAGCGCCGATCGTTGCCACACACCCACAGGTGTTTTATGAAGAGGAAGACCTTTACAACGATGACTTAAATCTTCGTAATGCCCAGGACGTTAATGATTTACGAGAACTGATGGAGATGCGCATGTTAGCGCATTGGGCGCAAAAAGAACGGCTACATTGGGACCCTGATGACTCGCGCTTGATCCTGGCCATGACTGACGGCCCATTGCTGACATGGACACGAGAAAAAAAGAAGGGTGCTGATGAGAAAGAAGGCCAGGCTCGCGTGCAGGCGTATTTACGGGCATTGCAGGACATTCAGGATGGCGGTGCCATTCCCATTGGATATGTGGCCCGACCGCGCACCGCCAATGTGGTGCGATTGCTGCACTTAGCCCAGCTACCCCCAGCGCAGATCACCACAGAAACCGTTCGAAACACCCACAACCGATATCGGGCCCTTACAGACGCCCACCTTTTCGCCGACTTAAACCCCAATGAACGCACAGCCCTCTTCAGTAGCACAGCTCGAGCCAATGAAGAGGATTTCGCCTACAAAGGACAAAGAATTTGTTTCTTTTATATGAATATCTCCCATCAAGAAGGTGCGCCCCATATCGCCAGGATCGATATTCCTGAATGGGCGGCCAAGCAGGAGGGGCTTTTAGATATCATCCAACAAGCCATCTATCGCGATGCGGAAGGGGCCAATTATCCTTATGTACTCATTCGAGCGCACGAACTGGCCCTGGTCACCTATCAAGAACGCAAAGAGTTTGAGTCCATGCTCAACATCGCGGTCATGCGTCGCACAGGACAACCTCTCTTTTCCTCTGTGAAAGAGGAACTGAAAGGATTTTTCTAACGTCTGCAACCTTTAGACAGCCCCACCATACGATAATAACTTTCCGACACTCATAGAATCGCCGTCACGCTTGCCACTTCCAACATCATCACGCTTCGGGTGTCGAAGCGTGCTACCTTTCGGACGGCAATTTTTGGTCTTCCCACCTTCATAAGGAAAAATCGTTATGAAACACTCCTTCAGATATGCAGCAATTGCCATTTTGCTTCTGGCAGCCCTCTTTCTTTTTGCCGCTTGTGCGGTCCCTCAGCTGCCGCGAATCAGCGAGCTTCCTGTACCGACCTCCACGCCAACGCCAACCCATACGCCCACAAACACTCCCACTCCCACACCAACCCCTTCACCCACGCCTACATCCACACCAACGCCCACTTCTACGACCACAGGCCCTTCCACCTCGGCAATCACCCCACAGGCTACAACAGCCCCCGAAAAGCTGGCCCTCATCATCACCGAAAAAGAAGCCAATCGCCTTGCTGCTGAAGCTCTTGCCAAGCAACAGGATATTGCCATTGACAATTTGCAGGTCGATTTTCGCCCGGGCGAATTGTACGTCTCGGGCGACACGGTCATCGGCTTCTTTAAACTCAATATAGGCATCCTGGCCTCGGTAACCCCCCTCGACGGCAGGCCTGAGGTGACCATTAAGGATATCTATGTAAACGGTGAGCGCGCAACGGGCTTCATTCGCGACCAGATCGAAGCAATCATTGCCCCCCAACTCGACCAGCTAGCCACTGTATCGACAGACTTTTACGTGGAAGCGATCACCATTACCGACGATCGCATGATCATCACCGGACGATACCAATAAATGACCACACTCGCTTGCGCCATTTTAGCAAAAGATGTCGCCAACCATATCGACGAATGTGTCCGTAGCTGTACATTCGCCGATGAGGTAGTTGTCTTCGATACCAGCAGCACAGACGGCACCCAAGACATCGCCCGTCAAGCAGGGGCGCGTGTTGTGCCCACCCCCTTTGTAAATTTCTCACAGGCCCGAAATTTCGCGCTGGCGCATCTACAAACAGATTGGGTGCTATTTGTCGATGCAGATGAACGAGTGACGCCGGAACTGTCTCAAGAAGTACGCCAGGCCATCCGCCAGGAGCCAATCGCCGGATGGTGGATACCGCGTTACAACTATATTATCGGCCATATCATGAAAGGCGCGGGATGGTATCCAGACTATCAACTTCGCCTGATGAAACGCAACTTGGCCCATTATGATGAATCGCGCGAGGTCCATGAACTGGCGATTATCGACGGCCAGGAGGGATACCTGAAAGAGCACCTCATCCACTACAACTATGAAAGCTGGGAACAATTCCACGCCAAGCAGGAGCGCTACACCCGATATGGAGCCAGCACCTTGCTGAAGGAAGGCGTGCGTGCGCATCCCCGGCATCTTATCACCCGACCCCTCCAGGAATTCTGGCGGCGTTTCATCACGTGGCAGGGCTACAAAGATGGTCTGCACGGATTGCGTTTGAGCCTGATGATGGCCCGTTACGAGCAAAGAAAATACTGGTGGATGCTTCAGGCCCAGCGTGGTCGCCAAGTCACTTGACAGCGACCGGTTTCTGTGCCAAAATACCCCCAGCTTTCCCAGCCATCGGTAATCTGGCGATCGTAGGCAGCGATCACACAGATTGCTGAAAACTGATGGCTGATCACTTCCCTCAACGCCATCCCATTCGCAAGGAGGTGATGCTAATGGATTTAAGTCGTAAACTCAGCGCCGTGGCATCACCTCGCATATTGCGATAATTGCCACGGCGCACATTGCAAAAACCCCTCTCGGATGTTCTGGGAGGGGTTTTTGTCTGGGGAGTATTGACGCTCGCGCGGTTTGGGCGCCATGCGTTTCAATCTGGGCGACTGTCATTCGCCGACATCGTGCTTTGACTGCTGTTCTCAGATCGCTAAAAATTGCCCGATATGTACTTTTCCCAGGCAGGATGCCGATACTCAGGCGCCTTGAGCCATACCAAAGCCACATATCTGGGACGATATGGGGGACGACGCAAGCGCATGCGCGCTTCCTCTGGCGTATGATTCCCCTTTTTCTGATTACAATGTTTACAGGCGGTAACGATATTCTCCCAGGTCTTCTTTCCGCCACGACTTTTGGGAATCACATGATCCATGGTCAGCTGGGAGGCGCTGAAATGCCCGCCGCAATACTGGCAGGTGTATTGATCCCGTGCGTAAACCAGACGTCGCGTCAGGGGCAGGGAGAGATTGCGAGGCAGTTTGATGTAGCGACGAAGCCGAATGACCAGTGGCCGCGGCAACTCGGCCGATGCAGCGCGAATCACTTGGTCGGTGGCCTCGACAATTTCGGCTTTATCTTTGAGCAATAGCAAAACTGCCCGGCGGGTGGAAACAAGATGGAGTGGCTCGTAGCTGGCGTTGAGCACAAGGACTTCAGCATTCATGCAGCCCCCCCTGAAAAGCAAAATGCGCCCGACGCGAACGTCGGACGCACTGAGGGTGAAAGATATGGGGTGGCCAACGGGACTTGAACCCGTAACCTCCTGGGCCACAACCAGGTGCTCTGCCTATTGAGCTATGGCCACCATGTATGAGGTCGTCCAAGATGTAAAG
>WFTO01000391.1 GCA_015485435.1 Anaerolineae bacterium
ACCTCAACTTCGAAAACGAACTCGGCCAGCACTTCCTCGAAGTCCATCAGCAGCTCTATGGCGAACCCCCCATCAGCGCCTTCCATGCCCACGCCTACGACGCCACCAACATGCTCCTCAACGCTATCGAGAAAGTGGCCAAACGGGGAGCTGATGGCACCTTGCTGGTCGGTCGCCAGGCCCTGCGTGACGCCCTGTTCTCCACCAAGGACATGAAGGGCATCACCGGCACCCTGACCTGCAACGAGTACGGCGACTGCGCCGACCCGCAGATCGTTATCAACCAGATCCAGAACGGCGAATACGTGCCCGTCTGGGACATGAAGAATGGCTGGCTGACCGGCGAAAAAGCCGGTGAAGGCGCCATGGAAGGCGGCGAAATGGAGGTGCCTGTGGTTGCAGAACCACCATCAGACCCGCTCGGCGTCGTGAAAATCGGTCCGGATGATCCCGTCCGCATCGGTTACGCCCTGGTCCTCAGCGGTCCCAATGAATCCCTGGGCGTCGACTCACGCCGCGGCGTCGAAATCGCCATCCATGACCGCAACGGCGAACTCCTCGGCCACAAGATCGAACTCGTCGGCGAGGACTCCCAATGCTCCGCCGAGGGCGGCCAGACCGCTGCCACCAAGCTCGCCTCTGACCAGACCCTCCTCGGTGTCATCGGCACCAACTGCTCTAGCGCAGGCGAACCCGCCGCCGCCATCCTCAGCGATGCGGGCATGGTCCTCATCTCACCATCCAACACCGCACCATCCCTCACCGCCCCTGACACCCATCAGCCCGGCTATCTCCGCACCGCCCACAACGACAAAGTCCAAGGGCAGGCCATGGCCACCTTCGCCTACAACGAACTGGGCAAGAAAAAGGCCGCCACCATCCACGACGGTAGCCCCTACGCCGAACAGCTGCAGCAGGTCTTCGCTGACAACTTCAAGGAATTCGGCGGCGAAGTCGTCGCTCAGGAAGCTGTGAACGTCGGCGACACCGACATGCGCCCCGTCCTCACCAGCATCGCCACCTACAAACCCGACTTCCTCTACTACCCCATCTTCATCGCCGAGGGCGCCTTCATCACCCGCCAGGCCAAAGAGGTCAACGGCCTTGAAAACACCACCCTCGCAGGCTCCGACGGCATGATCTCCCCTGACTTCATCGAAGCCGCTGGCGACGCTGCTGAGGGCATGTACATCTCTGGCCCCAACCTCAACTTCGAAAACGAACTCGGCCAGCACTTCCTCGAAGTCCATCAGCAGCTCTATGGCGAACCCCCCATCAGCGCCTTCCATGCCCACGCCTACGACGCCACTAACATGCTCCTCAACGCTATTGCCAAAGTGGCTGTGAAGGACGCAGAGGGCAACCTCTACATCGGTCGTCAGGCTTTGCGCGACGCCTTATTCTCCACCAAGGACCTGAAGGGCATCACTGGCACCCTGACCTGCAACGAGTACGGCGACTGCGCCGACCCGCAGATCGTTATCAACCAGATCCAGAACGGCGAATACGTTCCCGTCTGGGACATGAAGAATGGTTGGCTGAACAAGTAACCACAAGGACAGGACGTCCGGCCGGGCATCCCCCTGTCGGACGCCCTCTCAATGAAGGTTCTGCAACTATTGGTCTAGCCTGCAACAACGAAGGCGGACCGGTAGTTCCCAGCCTGTTGTCGAAAAAGGGATGGGTCGGAGGAGGCTTCCTGGCCCATCCCCTTCGCTTATCATGGAGGATCGGCTATGCTGCGGAATTTCATGAGAAAATATGACGTCACGGATATCGTGATGTGGCTAATTGGATTGGGTTTGTTGCTTGTGGTGTTGTGGGGATCGTATAAAACCTTGTTTGTGATACAAAAATATGAAAGCTCCGTATGGCTTGACTTTTTCATCTTTGGTCTGGCGCAAGGAAGCGTTTATGCACTCATTGCTTTGGGATACACCCTGGTTTACGGCATTTTGTTCATGATTAACTTCGCCCATGGCGAAGTGTTTACGGGTGGCGTTTTCACGGCATACTTTGTCGCAATAGCGATGGAGCGATCCGGGTTCATCGAACGCCACTGGGTGTTGGCACTGCTTATCCTTATGGCCATTGCCATGACCGTCTCAGTGGCCATCGCTGTACTGTTAGAGCGCATTGCCTATCGGCCTCTACGAGGTGCGCCGCGATTGGTTCCCCTCATTACCGCCATTGGCGCCTCCTTCTTCCTGCAATATACCTATCGCGGCATCTATGGTTCGGGCGTGAAGACCTATCCTGATTTCCCCGCGTTGGATGGTAAACTGAATCTGTTGGGGAGAGAATGGCCAATCCTCACCACACAAGCGTTGGTGATCGTCGTCGCAGCGTTGATGATGGTTTTCTTATACTGGTATGTGCAAAAAACAAAAGCAGGCAAGGCCATGCGAGCCGTCGCCGAAGACAAAGAAGCTGCCGCTCTCATGGGCATCGATGTGGACCAGGTCATTGTAAACACCTTCGCATTGGGTGGCGCCATGGCCGGAGTCGCAGGCATTTTGTATGCGCTGTTGTTCAAGCAGGTAAACGCCTTTATGGGCTTTATTCCCGGCATCAAAGCTTTTACTGCCGCGGTCTTGGGGGGTATTGGCAACGTGCCCGGCGCTATGTTGGGCGGGCTTTTCCTTGGCATCGTAGAATCATTAGGTCCCAGCCTCATTCTCGATGGTTTGGGTATTCCAGCCCCCTATCAGCTGAAGGATGCTATCGCCTTCACCTTGCTTGTGCTGGTGCTCATCTTCCGCCCCACCGGCATTTTGGGCGAACGACTCTCTGAGAAGAAAGCGTAAGGAGGCCATTCATGGATAAAGAACTCAAGTTTACCTGGTCTGACATCATCAAATACGGTGCGATTGGTGGCGTGGTCGCCGTCTATGTCATCCTGATTGGCATGGTGGTGGCGTTCAATGAACGGTATATTATTGCGGAAACGCTCACGCTCGGCCAGATCGCCCTGTTTGCACCAACCTTTTTGTTAGCATACTTTGCCGCCAACAACGCCCGGAAAATCAAATCCTTGTCTTTTTCCATCATTGCCAGTGCATTGGCAGGGCTGGTGACAGGTGTTTTCGTTGCCGCCTTATTGGTTTTAGCCTCCAAGGTGAACATTCGCGAGGTGTTTCTGAATGTTTCGCCAGAGCTATTGGAGATCCTCCACTTCGGCAAGGATTCCCTGACCGGGGCCACGATAATGATCATGATCTTCAACCTGGCGGTCGGTTTATTGGGCGGCTTGTTTGCGCTCACGCCCCGCCGTTGGAGCAATGCGATCCTGATGGGCGCCAGCCTGGTTGCCTTGATGGGCATCATGCAAGAGTTGATGAGCATCACCTTCGGCAACAAGGATTGGTTCAAGCCCGTCAGTGAATTCATTTATGCGAAAAAAGGACTCTCCTGGGGTGGCACCGCTCTGTTCATGTTGCTTGGTATCCTGGGCAGCTTATGGCGCAGTAGCGCCTCATTGCATCCGGGCACCAAGATCGCCAAGATGCCCCGTCGTCAACAACAGACCATCCGCATTGCTTCGTTTCTGTTGGGGCTGATCATTCTGCTCTGGCTTCCTCGTTTCTTGGGCTCCTACCCCAGCGAGATCCTCACAACCGTGGGCATCTACATCATTATGGGGCTGGGGCTTAACATCGTGGTGGGGTTTGCAGGTCTTCTTGACTTAGGCTATGTGGCGTTTTTCGCTATCGGAGCTTACACCGTGGGCATCCTCACCACAACGGGAAAATTGGCCACGATGGAATGGGGTTTTTGGATGGCGCTGCCAGCAGCTGTCTTTTTGGCCACCATGGCCGGCGTGATTCTCGGCATCCCCGTTCTCAAGATGCGCGGGGACTATCTGGCCATTGTCACCCTTGGTTTTGGCGAAATTATCCGCATCCTTGTCCTTTCTGACTGGCTAAAACCCTATATTGGTGGCGCCCAGGGAATTTTGCAGATACCGAAGCCTAGCATTGGAGACTACGCCTTCAAGGGCCCGCAGCAGATTTATTACATTGTGTTGATCGGCATCTTGTTGGTGGGTTATATCGCCTGGCGTTTGAGAGACGCCCGCATTGGCCGGGCGTGGAAGGCGATGCGAGAGGATGAAGATGTCGCCGAGGCCATGGGCATTCATCTGGTCAGCACGAAACTGTTGGCATTCGCCACCGGCGCAGCGTTTGCAGGCCTTTCCGGCGCCATCTTCGCCGCGAAACTGGGCTCGATCTTCCCCCACAGCTTCAACCTCATCGTCTCCATCAATGTGCTGTCGCTGATCATTGTGGGTGGTATTGGCAGTCTGCCCGGTGTTGTGGTGGGGGCGTTGATCCTGGTAGGGTTGCCCGAGTTACTGCGTGAATTCGCCGATTACCGTATGCTCTTCTACGGGGCCCTCCTGGTCGCCATGATGCTGGTGAAGCCCGAAGGATTCATCCCCGAAAAGACGCATGCGAGAGAGTTGCATCAGAAACCATTGGAGCCCGAAGTCGCGCCCGAAGCCCCCGCCAAAGAGGCCATCTAAGGAGGAGGATCATGGCAAAGAAACGAAATGCTGACTATATCCTTGAAACTATCCATGTGACGAAACAATTTGGTGGCTTGGTTGCCGTCAAAGACCTGAGCATTCAGGTGCCTTACCAGTCTATTTACAGCGTCATTGGACCCAATGGCGCCGGTAAAACCACCTTTTTCAACTGCATCACCGGGTTTTACAAAGTCACCGAAGGAGACATCCTCCTGGATGGCGAGTCTATTGTGGGGTTGCGACCGGACATTATCGTCAAAAAAGGCATCTCCCGCACGTATCAGAACATCCGCCTGTTTCAAAACCTGACGGCCCTTGAAAATGTCATGGTCGGCCATCATCCCCGCATGCACGCGGGCTGGTTAGGAGCAGTGTTGAATACGCCCGCAACGCGTCATGAGGAAGCAGAGACCCGTAAACTGGCCATGGAGCTGCTGGAATTTGTGGGTTTGAAAGGCTACGAACAGGAACTGGCCACCAATCTCCCTTATGGCCAGCAGCGCCGTCTTGAAATCGCCCGCGCCCTGGCCAGCGAGCCCAAACTCTTGCTCCTCGACGAGCCCACCGCGGGTATGAATCCCAGCGAAACGGAAGAGATGACCAACTTTATCGACAACCTGCGCAAAGAATTGGGCATTACCGTCCTTCTTATTGAGCATGACATGCGGGTCGTCATGACCATCTCAGATTACATCACCGTCCTCGATTACGGTGAGAAGATCGCAGAAGGCAAGCCGGAAGACGTGCGCGCCAACCCGCGGGTCATCGAAGCCTATTTGGGCCGCGGCGCCGCCACACAACACAAAGCCAAGGCAGCGTAAAGGGGGTACCCAGGATGACACTTCTGAAACTGGACAATATTCACACCTATTACGGCAACATCCACGCGCTGAAAGGCATCTCCATCGAAGTGGATGAGGGAGAGATCGTCACCCTCATTGGCGCGAATGGCGCGGGCAAATCCACAACGCTGAAAACCATCAGCGGCTTGTTGTATCCTCGCAGGGGAAAAGTTTATCTAGGAGATAAGGATCTGACCAAATTTCGAGCGCATGAGATCGTCAAGATGGGCGTAGTCCATGTACCTGAGGGCCGTCGCGTCTTCTCTCGTCTGACGGTCATGGAAAATCTGGAAATGGGTGCGTTTACCCGCAAGGACAAAGATGGCATCAAAAAGGACCTGCAGCGAGTTTTTGAGCTCTTCCCGCGGCTGGAAGAGCGTCAAACCCAGGTTGCAGGCACCCTCTCTGGTGGCGAACAACAGATGCTCGCCATTGGACGGGCCCTCATGAGCCGTCCCCACATCCTTCTTCTTGATGAACCCTCTATGGGGTTGGCCCCGGTCCTGGTCGATTTGATATTTGACACGATTACAGAGTTAAACAAACAAGGAATGACGATTTTGCTGGTGGAACAGAACGCACTTTTGGCTCTGAAAGTAGCCCGTCGCGGGTATGTGTTGGAAACGGGGCGTATTGTCCTTTCCGGACCAGCCCAAGAACTGGCGGAAAACCCGCAGGTTCGAGAGGCGTATCTGGGCGGCGCATGACCGTACCTCATTGACCAGCATACGAAACGCCATCTCCAACAAAGCTTTCAGAAAACTGCGCGGTGCATGCTACAATGCAGACATGGCATGCACCGCGCAGTGCGCGCTCAACCCATTGCATTCAATCAACCCCTTCCGTCGTTTGAGGCATCTATGACCCCCGAACAAGCCTACCAACAACTTCTTCATCACGCACGTGAACTCAGCTATCTTCGTTCCGCTCGGTCTGTATTAGGGTGGGATCAAGAAGTCAATATGCCGACCAATGGCGCCAAATGGCGGGCCCAGATCTTGGCCTACCTGTCCGGCCTGGCGCATCGCAAACTTACCGATCCCCGCATCCATGACTGGCTTTCTCAGATTGAAGAAAGCGATCTCATCCAGGATCCTGTTAGCGACATCGCCATCAATGTGCGAGAGATCCGCCGAGAATATGACCGGGCAGTCAAACTACCCACGGAATTCGTGGAACAATTGGCCCGGACCACTTCATTGGCGCAACACGCGTGGGCTGAAGCCCGAGCCAAAGCAGACTTTAAACTTTTCGCCCCTCACCTGGCGGAAATCATCCGCCTTACCAAACAAAAGGCCGAATACCTGGGTTATGAAGATCAACCTTATGACGCACTTTTGGATGACTACGAACCAGGTGAGAAGACCGGTCATGTGAAACAACTCTTTGCCGACTTAAAGGAAGAACTTGTCCCATTTCTACAAACCATCCAAGCCGCATCAACGCAACCCGATCCGTCCATTGTGGAGAATCGGGACTATCCGGTGGAACGACAACGCATTCTTGGCGAAATGGCCTCTGCAGCCTTTGGCCTGGACTATCGCTCATCACGGCTGGATGTGAGCACCCACCCCTTTAGCATCAATATGGGACCAGGCGACCAACGGATCACAACCCGGTTCGATCCACGCAATTTCAACGACTCGTTCTTTAGCGTTCTACACGAAACCGGACATGCCCTCTATGAGCAAAATTTGCCCCAAGAACACTTCGGCCTTCCCAGAGGCAGCGCCGTCTCCCTGGGCATCCATGAATCCCAATCGCGGACCTGGGAAAACCTTGTCGGACGCAATCACGCCTTCTGGCAGTATTTCTATCCCCTTACCCGACAAATGTTTCCAAAAACACTGGCAGATGTTTCTTTGGATGACTTTCACTTTGCCATCAACGCCGTGAAACCAGGTTTTATACGCGTGGATGCCGATGAAGTCACCTATAATCTGCATATCATGCTTCGTTTTGAGATCGAACAGGCCATCATCAACGAAGACCTTCCCGTTGATGACATCCCCTCCGTCTGGAACACCCTTGTTAAAACGTATTTAGGGCTGGAAGTGCCGAACGATCGCTTGGGCGTCCTACAAGATGTTCACTGGTCCCACGGCATGTTTGGCTATTTCCCCACCTATGCGCTGGGCAACCTGTATGGCGCCCAATTCTTCGCCAAAGCGCAAAAGGATATACCCGATCTCGAAACGCAATTTGCAGATGGGGATTTCATGCCGCTGCTGGACTGGCTGCGTAAAAATATTTACCAACATGGACAACGGCACCGCGCCCACGAATTGGTGGAAGTGGTTACCGGCGAACCATTGAGCCACCGCCCCCTGATGACTTATTTTCAAAACAAATACGGTGAGCTATATAACCTTTAGAAGATGATCGACAATCCCATCGTCGTTCTGAGTTTCGGACGCTCTGGTTCCACCTGGATCTCAGACATCATTTCCAAAAACCTGGGTGGATTGTTGCTTTTTGAGCCACTACATCCAGAGACATGCCCTTTTGCCGAAGAAGCCTGTTATAGCGATGGCTTTCAGGCAGATCTTGGCTATCGACTCAGACCTTTTTTCAAAGATGTCTTGGCGAAAACCTATCGCAATCGCTGGCTGCTTCGGAATCATCTCTTCCAACCTTTAGAATCGGTGAGCCAGACCTATGTAGACATGGTTTGGAAAGAAACCAGAATTTTAGGCTTCAAAGAGATCCGGGCGAACTATATGATTGATTGGCTCATTAATACCCTGAACGCCCGAATTGTGTACCTGGTCCGTCATCCAGCAGCGGTGATTGCATCATTACGTCGACGTAAAAATTTCTGGAATGAATTTGGTTTTGCCAGGCACTGGGAGTTTTTTCTACACCGCGTTGCACGCAATCCGCGATATCGCACTCTGCTTCAGCCCTATCGTCAACTCATATCGAACGCTCATTCTCGCACGCAAAAGGAAGCGGTCATGTGGTCCATCAGCCATAAGTTGGCCGCTACAACCATGCGCGAGCGCGGTCTTCCCATTTTTTATTACGAAGATTTTTATCAGCGCCCCTTTGCCACGACCCGTAAATTGATTCGCTATGTGGGCGGCAATCCCGCGGCGCTTCATCCAGCCCATATCTTTGTCCCCTCCATGACCACCATCCGCACCGTGCATGGTCTGACGTCGTCGGAATCGGATTTCGCCTCCAAAGGTTGGGCCATCTTCTGGGAAGACATTCTCTCTTCTGAGGAATTGAAGGCTATCATGCATATTGTGCAAGCGTTTGAGTTGGATGATTATCGCGATTTGAATGCAATGATATGAACTTCGCAGTGAGGCGCACTCTTGCTTTCGCAGACCACCTACTATAATCTCAAATAACCCAATACCCAAAAGAGGAGCCATCCGATGAATGTCTTTTCCGTCATACTCGCCATCATTTTAGGGTATGTTATCGGCAGCATCCCCAATGGCTATATTATTGCCCGATTGAAGGGAATCGATATCACCCGCATTGAAAGCGGGCGCACCGGCGGCACCAATGTATCGCGAGCCTTGGGATGGAGATACGGCCTGCTTGTTGGCGTGTTGGATATTCTGAAAGGCACCGTGGCGGTTCTTTTGGCGCGTATACTGTTTGGCGCGAATCCAGATGTTTATGCGGCTCTGGCGGGAGGATTCGCCATCATTGGCCACAATTGGTCTATCTTTTTGGGATTTCGAGGCGGCGCAGGCGGCGCAACAGCGGCTGGCGCACTTTTGGGCCTCAATCTCCTGGCAGGCGCTATCCTCGTCCCCCTCTTCATTCTGATTTTGGTCGTAGTGCGATACGCTTCGGTGGCGACCATGTCAGTGGGGGTGGGAGGTCTGTTCATTCTGATCCTCTTCGCTCTGCTTGGCGTAAAAGACACCCCGTCAGAGCAAATCTGGTTTGGCGTTATTGCCTCAGCTGCGATTATTTGGGCGCTCCGCCCCAATATCAAACGCCTACGTGAAGGCACAGAACGACGTATCACCTTTCGAAAAGCGAACCGCCAGTGAAACCCATCCTTATTATCGGCGCCGGCGCCATCGGCAGCTTTTTGGCCGTGCGCTTGGCCGAACGAGACATTCCCGTCGCACTTGTTGGCAGGCCCTACACGTTGGCGCGCGTCAACTCTCTGGGGGGTGTTCGACTTGTCGAAGCTTCTGGTCAGGTAAAAACAATCCCTCTGCCTGTGTTTTCTTCTATCAAAGACGCCTTTTCCGAAGCCTCCCCTTTTGAATGGATCATCGTCGCTGTCAAAGCTTATCATACCAAAGAGGTGGCAACTGAAATTCAAAAGGCTGGCGGTCATGGCCTTCCGGTGCTCACGGTGCAAAATGGCGTCGGCAACGAAGAGGCGCTTGCCGCCATACTTACAGATTCCCCCATTTTAGCCGGTATTTTAACTACCCCAGTCGAAGTCTTAGAGCCTGCTCATATCAAAATCTCTCGACCATCGTTCAAATTTGGTCTGGCGGCCGGACCTCGCGCAAAGGATATTTCAGATGCAGCGCAAGTGATCGCTAACGCTGGCTTCTCCCTCAGTACCTACGCCGATTACCGCGCGCTGAAATGGTCGAAACTGTTAATGAACATTCTGGCCAATGCACAATCGGCCATCCTGGGATACACGCCCGCGCAGATCTTCGCCCATCCAGAGTTAGGCAATCTTGAACTACGGGCATGGCGAGAAACCCTTGCCATCATGAAGGCTATGGATATCCGGCCGGTCCAAGTCGGGGGATACCCCATTCCTCTGGCCGCGAAGCTGGTGCAAAGGCTTCCCCTGAGTGTCATGCGCCCGATATTCGCTCACTTCATTGTAGGCGGACGCGGCGATAAAATGCCTTCTCTGTATTACGATCTGCATCCGACGCGCCGTTCTCATTCCGAAATCAATTGGTTGAATGGCGCAGTCATGCATGCAGGAGAACGTTTGGGCATCCCCACCCCGGTAAATACTGCCTTTACACAAATTATGACAGCCCTCATCGAGGGACGAGAACCTGCCACGGCATGGACAGGACAGCCCGAAAGACTTCTAGCTGCGGTCGAAGCCATGCCATCACCTCCCTCCTCAGGCAAAATCCCATGACTACCCACCCCATCCAATTCAGTCAAAGCGATCTACGGCTGCGTCGTCGAGCTGCGAGCATCTCAATCGGCGTAGGTATCTCATTGCTCTTGATAAAATTCGCCGCGTACTGGCTTTCTGGCTCCACAGCAGTCCTCTCTGATGCGCTAGAA
>WFTO01000392.1 GCA_015485435.1 Anaerolineae bacterium
CGACGAGGGTCTGAGGCGAAAAGGTCTCGCATATGCATGGTTTTCATGGCCTCGAAGTGATTTTTCAGGGCCTGCCAGGCGGGAAGCTCGGTTAAGGTCGTCATTGCACTCCTCCGGAATGGGCTTTTGCAAGCGACGGTGAATTTTTAGAAACGTGCGGCATGAACTCGACGGCATGCAAAAAGCGGACTAAGGCTCAAGGCAAGTATGAACCCAAGTCCGCTTCTCGTCAAATGCGAAAAGAAAGGACTAGATGCCCAGGTAGGCTTCCTTGATACGGGGGTTTTCCATGAGTTCGTCGGCGGGACCAGACATCACGATGCGGCCTACGTCCAGCACATACGCTCGGTCGGCTTGCTCCAGGGCCAGGAACACATCTTGTTCGACGATCAGCACGGTCATGCCCCGCTGGATGACTTTTTCGACGGCATTGTAGATATTTTCCACGACAAGGGGGGCTAGCCCTAATGAGAGTTCATCCACGAGCAGAAGTTTGGGGGCGGCCATCAGGCCGCGCGCGACCGCACACATCTGCTGTTCGCCTCCCGAAAGGCTTCCCGCGGGTTGGTTCAAGCGTTCACCCATCCGTGGGAAAAGATCAAGGACAAAATCAAAGTCCTCTTTGACTTTTTGTTTGTCCTTTCGTAGGTAAGCTCCCATCATGATGTTTTCTTTAACCGTCATTCCGGCGAATAAGTGACGGCCCTGGGGAACCTGGCCAATACCGAGGCGCAGAATTTCATCAGCGGGCAAACCGGCAATTTCTGTCCCATTGAACTGAATGCTGCCCGATTTTGGCTTGAGCAGGCCAGAAATGGTGTAAAGCAAGGTGCTCTTGCCAGCGCCATTTGCGCCGATAAGCGCTACGACTTCCGATTCGTGGATTTCCATATTCACGTCCCATAGGACCTGTACTTCCCCGTATGCGACGTTGAGATCGGTAATTTTCAGCATCGTTCAGCCTCCAATCCTAGCTACGCAGCCTGTTGTTGGCGAAAGAAACGTTGTACGAATTTTTCACCCAGGTAGGCTTTAATGACGGCGGGGTTGTTCAGGACCTCCTCGGGTTTGCCCTGGGCGAGCTCCTGTCCGAAATTGAGGACAAAGACCCGTTCTGTCACGCCCACAATGGCCTTCATGACATGTTCGATCACAAGAATGGTAATGCCCCGGGCGTTGATCTTTCTGACCAGCTCCATGGCTGCCTCAATTTCTTTGGTATTCAGGCCGGCCATGACCTCATCCAAGAACAGCAACTCGGGGTCCATGGCCAGCGCTTTCGCCAACTCCAGGCGTTTCAGGTATGGGAGGGTAAGCTGATCCGCGTGTTTGTCGCGTAGGTCTGACATGCCGACGAATTCGATAATCTCATCCACATGTTCAAGCGCTTCTCGAGGGCTACGCGTTTGTCCTTTGTGTCCGAACATGGCTCCAACCGCCACATTTTCGCGCACCGTCATTCCCCGGAATGGCTTGACGATTTGGAATGTGCGAGCGATACCCAATCGACCGATGCGATACGCTGGCCAGCCTGTGATGTCTGTTCCTTTGAAAATGACTTTGCCGCTGGTGATGGGCAGCATACCGGTAATGATGTTGACGAAAGTGGTTTTGCCCGCGCCATTGGGGCCGATGAGTCCAAGGATTTCTCCTCGATAGATCTTCATGTTAACTTTTTCGACAGCTGCCAAGCCGCCGAAGTGTTTGGTGGCTTCATGGGTCTCTAGAAGAATCTCTCTTTCCATGGCTATACCCTGTAAGTGCGAATGTTTTCCAGAAGCGAGTTGATGGAAATCTTTTTGCGGCCACTGATGAAATCCATCAGCCCCTTGGGGGTGAAGACCATGACGAGGATGATGATGGTTCCGAGAATGGTGGCGTGGAGTTGGCCAACCGGCAGGAAGAACACCAGCAACGTGATCAAAATATAGTAAATAAACGCACCGATGAATGGGCCAAAGATGGTCCCGGTCCCACCAAGGACGGCTGCAAGAATCATTTGTAATGTGTATTCGATTTTGAAGACTTCTTCAGCGAGGACAAAGGTTTTCCAATAGGCGTAAATGCCGCCGGCCAATCCAGCCATCAACGCGCTGAGGGCAAAAGCCATCACCTTGGCCCATGTTGTATTGATGCCCATCATGTTGGCGGCATCCTCGTCTTCGCGTATTGCTATCCAGCTATATCCCATTTTGCGATTCAGGATGAACCAGGTGAGCAAGAGCCCGCCAACGGCCAGGAGCAGAGACATATAATAAAAGAACTGACCGCTCCATTCGATTGGGTCAAAGAAGGGCAGAGTGATGCCCGCCGCACCACCGGTAAAACTGGTCCAACTGTCTGCGATTTCTCCCATTGCAGTGGCGATGGCTACGGTGGCAATGGCGAAATAGTGCCCTTTCAGTCGCAGGATCGGCAGGCCCATCACGATGGCAAAGAGCATAGCGGCCAACGCGCCAATGAGCAATGATGGGAAGAAGCTCAATCCCAGTTTGGTCATGCTGAGACCTGTGCCATATGCGCCAAAGCCAAAGAACGCAACATTCCCAAAAGCGGCATAACCGGTGTATCCGCCGATAAAATTCCAACCGATAGCCATGGCGGCCAAAAGCAGGATCAGCGTCAGGGTGTTAAGCCAGAATCCGCTGGCGAAGGAAAGAAAGGGGAAAATCGCCAGAAAAATCAGGAATAAGGTAAACAGGCCCAGCAGGACCCCCTGCCGTCCTTGAAAAAGTCCATCAAACAGGCTGTATTGCAAAGGCGCTTTTTTCTTCTCGCGATCAGACATCGTTTGCATCTCCTCGATTAGTGGTAAAAAGCTTTGCCCGCGATGCCGCTGGGGCGAACGATAAGCACCAGCACCAGGACAAGCAATGCAATGGCGTCTTTCAGGCTGGGGAACCAAATTCCGCTGAACACTTCAATGAACGCAAAGACCACCGAGCCCATCATGACCCCGGGGATGCTTCCCAACCCTCCTAAAACGCAGATAACAAAAGCTCGTAAGGTGTAGGCGCCTCCCATGGTAGGATCGATGGGAAAGCTGATGCTAATAAGTGTGCCAGCTCCCGCAGCCAATGCGGTCCCCAAGGCGTAAGTGAGTGCATAGGTTTGGGGAATGCGAACGCCTTGTAACCGAGCAGCGTCAATATCCATCCCCGTGGCCCGGATCGCGTTGCCGGTTTTTGTGTATGTCATGAATACGTGGAGCAGGCCGGTTAGGATAAGCGAGATAAAAAATGCAGCCAATCGCACGTAAGGGACTTGCACATTGCCCAGAGAGAATCCCAACCCTGCATAATCAGGGGTCACGGAGCGAAGGTCCCCTTTCCAGAAAAATGTGGCGAGGTTGATAATGACAATTTCCAAGGCGAAAGTCAATAGAAAGGTAACCAGGAGTGGGGCCCGGATCACCATGTTGATCAGATACCGTTGCACCAGATATCCCACCACAAACATAATGGCCATCGAGATCGGTAGGGAAAGAAAGGGGTCTATGCCATAAAGTGTGAAGAGCCAATAAGTGATGTAGGCGCCGACCATTAGAAAGGCGCCGTGAGCCAGGTTAATAATGTTCAGGATGCCCCAGACAATCGAGAAGCCGATTGCCACCAGGGCAAGGGTGCCGCTTAGTAATATCGCATTAACAATGCCTTGCGTAAATTGAAGTGACTCCATAAACGATGCCTCCTACGTTACGGAATGACTGCAACGAATCATGGCTGAGTTGAAACAACAATGATGTTCGCCAGGAGATTGCGCAAGCCGATGATGTATGAGCGCGAATAAAACGCGGTTCACTTTGCTCAGGCGGCGTGCGTTCGCCTCTTACCCAAAGGGAGAAGATATAAAAACGCGGGGGCTAGCCTCTCTGCGGCTGACCCCCGCGTCTCTGGTTGCCGTTACCGTTCGTCCCAAGGCTTGAAAGGATAGAGGAATTCTTTGACTGCTGCCTCTTTGGGCCAAACTGTGTATAAGCCCCCATCGGTGTAATTCTGCATGACCGCCATGGGCTTATAAACGTTCATACCCTGCTCGTTGAACTTGAGTTTGCCGTAGAAGGAATCGTAATCCAGGGCAGCCAGTGCGTCGCGAACTTTATCCTTATCCAAGGAACCAGCAGCTTCGATGGCTTTTTGATACGCAATGAGCGCGGCCGCCGATTCTGCCGCCTGGTAAGGTGGAATTTCGCCGTATTTGGCCTTGTAAAGTTCGGTGAAGTGCTGAGGCGTGCCAAAGATGTCGTCGCTCTTGTATTTGAGCTCTGGAGTCCATTGTGCGGCGCCAACCACGTAATCGGCATCTTTCCCCAAGGCTTTACGGAATTCGGGCGAGGTGGGGCCAACGCTAAAGCCAAAAACCTTTGGCGAGAGTCCCAGATCCTTCGATTGTTTCATAACCAGAATGGTGTCCTGCAAATGTCCGGCGCCCAGCACAATGTCCGGGTTCTTGGATTTCATGGCCGTGATAAGGGAGGAAACGTCTTTGGCTGCTTTGGCGTATTTGTCAAAGTAAACGACTTCCAGCCCCTTCTCTTCCGCATAATCTTTGGCGCCTTGGGCCACTTCCAGAGCAAAGGCTCCGTTTTCAATGACGATAGCCACGGTCTTCAGGTTGGGATCTTTATCGAGGGCCATGTCAATGATGCCGCGCAGATAATTGGGAGCTGGTGATAGGACCGCAAAGGAATATTTGAACCCTCGATTGAAGATCTTCGTGGCAGCGCCATTGGCTTCAACCATAGGCACCTTATACTTCTCGGCAATGGCGGTGGTTGCAAAGGTGTTCCCCGAGCCATACGGGCCGAGCAGGAAGGTGACATGGTCTTCCGTGATGAGCTTTTCCACCAATTGGGCACTGCGATCGGCGTTGCTCTCATCGTCGTAGATCTTCAGTTCGACCATACATTTTTTGTCGCCAACAGGAATCCCATCCTGCTTGTTGATCTCTTCCACATACAGTTCGTACCCGTTTTTAACGTATTCGCCTTCCTTTGCATACTTGCCCGTTAAAGAAACCGCTGCACCGAAAACAACCTTGCAAGCTTCTTCAGTGCTCGCCTGTTCTTCGGTCGTTCCGCTTGTAGACTGTTCTTCACCACCCGACGGGGCTGGCGTTGCTTGACTGCCGCCACACGCTGCCAATGCCATAGCAGCAACCAGCAACACAACAAGTAAAACAAGCACTCTCTTCGACATTTTCCTAGCTCCTTTTTATGAATGGGTTGGATGGGAAAAAGGACGAACATGCTGAGTGGCAAAATGCCTAGAGCCTCTCTCACATGATTAGCTCTCTGGTGGTTTCCTCATGATTCAAAAAGTGTGTTCCGCCTTTTGGAAATCCATCGTGGCAAAACACAACTTTTGATTCAGTGGATGACCGAAATGGCCATCCGACTTTTTATCATCCATCCTGTCAGCCAAAAGACTGGCAGAAGCTTTCACGGAGCAAGTTTAGGAAATGTCGAATGCGCTTTTTAGCAACTTCACCACATTCATCTTTGAACGAGGGGAGTTGCAAATTTTTGAATAATGTGTAATTTTATATCACTTTTCCACAGAATCGACAAAAAAAGATTCCCCCCAAATGACTTGGGAACATCAGTCAGATTGGAGGGGGCGTTGAAGGGGAATTGATCTAAGATTATGCTCGTGTAGCTTTTGGAGTTCGGCGTTCGGCTAGCCATTTTTCCCGGTTGGCCGCGCGAGCGATCTTTCCACTCGATGTTTTGATTAGCCATTTGGGCTCAACCAGGGTCACGTAGCTTACAGTTACATCGGTTCGTCGGGCGACTTCTTGCCGAATCGACTTCATGATGGTCTTGCGTTCTGCGAGGTCTTGTGTGTCGACTTCGGCCACAACCACGATGAGTTCTGTTCCTTCTTGCTCGTCGTGGACGCCAAATGCGACGGCTCGACCGGGATGCACTCCTGGTACGTCATTGACGATGGCCTCTATGTCCTGCGGAAAGATGTTTTTTCCTGCGTGAATGATCAGGTCTTTTTTTCTCCCGACGATATAGACCTCGCCATCCGCAAGGTATCCCAGATCGCCCGTGAGATACCAACCATCACGGAAGGGGTTCAGGTCTGGGCGTTTGTAATAACCCGTTAGCATGCAATCGCTGCGGATGGCGATCTCCCCGATATGGCGTTCTGGTAACGCCATCCCCTGTTCATCCAGAACGCGTATCTCAGTGTGGGGGATTGCAGGACCGCACGAAACGAGGGTGATAACATCCCCCTGATCCTGTGAGGGTAGGGCGATTTTTTCTGTTTGAAGAGCGGAACGCTGCACGGTATCCAGCCTGGGGGGGCGACCGGGAGGTGTTTGGGTGACGGCGAATGTGTTTTCGGCCATGGCGTAGCTTACAGCCAACATCTCTTCACGTACGCCAATGTCTGAAAAACGCTGCAAGAAGCGCTGTTGGCTGTCCTGTCGTACGGGCTCTGAGCAATTGATGAACATGCGCATGGAATCCAGTCGTACGTCTGCGATGTCTCTCGGGCGGATGCGTCGGGTCAGGTGGTTATAAGCGAAGTTGGGCAGCCATGTCAGGGTGCCTTTAAAATCATGAATAGCGCGAAAGAGGAGCGCAGGATGACGAACCCAATCGAAGGGAGACATGAGAATTAGGGGAATGCCCTGCACCAATGGTTGGATGAATCCAGCGATAAGTCCCATATCATGATACAAGGGGAGCCAACTGACGATCACATCGTCAGGTCGCAACGCAATGGCCTCAGCGTAATTGGCAAGTTGGTTTAATACAGCTTGGTGGCTGAGCGCCACCCCTTTCTGGAGACCTGTCGTGCCGCTCGAATGTTGCAGAAACGCGATGTCGGAGGGGCGAGGTGGGTGCCAGGCGTTCGGTGGAATCCCTTCTTCAACGGCCAATGCGGCCAGCTCGCTCGAACTTATCACCGGACAATCCGCAGTTTGGGCCATGGTTGGCGCGAATTCATCACTGGTGAAAATCAATCGAACATTCGAACGCGCCACCAATGCATTCATGTTGTGCATGTAAACTTGCGGATCTAATTTTTCCGTCAACGTAGGAAACATGGAAGGTATCGCCCCAATCCGTAATGCTCCCCAAAAGGCAAAAATACTTTCCAAATTTTGGAGATGGGCAATGATAATCAGATCACCGGGCTTGATTCCTAGCTGGAGGAATCCAGCGCCGTAGGCGCGCGTTTTTCGTCTGAACGCATCTCTCGACACCTTGACCGGCTCTTGCTCACTGGAGACATAAATAATGGCCGGTGCATCTCCCCGGTTGGCTTGAAGCGCAGCTGCGTCGAGCAGGGTTTGGTATTGAAAGCGGCTTTCTGGCGTCAGCATCTTACCCGCGCAGGATGCGTGCTACGATTTGGTTGAGGGTGTCCATCTTGTCGACCGTGAGATCCGGGTCGGGAATGTAGACGCCAAATGTTTGTTCCACGAAGACAGCCAGATCTGCCAGGGCGAAAGAGTCCATCAGCCCCCCGGTGATGATGCCCTCATTGTCCTCTAGATCGTAGTCGGGATCGCGTATGAGTTCGTGGATGATGTACGTGCGGACGTGGTCTCGTACGGTGGCTGCGTCGAGGCTGCTCATGATGCGTTAACTCCAAAGAGAGATTATTTTGAGAAGGGTTGGATTATACCTCTTGGACCTGTTGGCTCACAAGCTAGAACCCGCTTTGATTGAGCTGGTTGGCTCGTTGTAATATCGCAGATCTCAAGATATCAGCAAACATTTGCGCACCTTTTGGTGTAAGGTGTACCGGGGTGTCGGTGAATTCTTCCGGTGGGATGACGTTCCAAAGGTCGAGATAGTCCCAATGGTGGGTCTGGGCGGCTTGGGTCATGATCTCGCGATATTGGTCATACGCCCAGCGCGGATAGAAACTGTTATAACGCAGATCGCTATTTTCTCCCTGGCTGATGAACATGGGTTCATTGACGATAATCACAGGAATCTGCCCGGCCCGTTGAACGCCTGCTGCGAGCACATCCAGAGCTAGAAGATTTTCATCCAGGGTGGTGGGCGCATTCAGATCTTTCCAGCTCAAGTCCTTTTCGAAGTCAGATTTGCGCAACGGGATGTCTTGGGGGATGTATTGATCGCGTCCGGTGGCGGCCCATGCCAGCCCCAGGCTCTGCAATCGTAGCAAATTGGCAAGTTCTTGACGTTGCTTGAGGATGGTTCGGTCCCAAAAGTCAAGTTCGACAAAACGTGGATCGTCGGGGTCGAGATCAAGCTGGTAGGCGGAAATAAGTCGTCGTACTTTTTCAGGATTGTGTTGCAGGAGGGGATGATCCAACTGGCGAGAGCGGGCAAAGGATTCAAGTGTGATCGGCCATAAAATGAGGTCGGGGTGGTAATCCATCGCCTTATCCAACAGCACAAGGTCTTTGGTTAACGACATGACCGGGTAGGCCAGGTTATAGAAGACGAGACGTTTTCCGGCATTGGTTACGTTATGTTGTGCGTTGAGTTGCCCGGTCAGGGTGTCTTGATTTTCTAGAAACCAACCCCAAGTTGCAGAATCGCCGATGACCACAATCCGAAATTCATCCTCTTTTTTGGGCGTTGTGAGGATGTGGCTGTGAAACATGGCTGAAATGTTATATAGGCTGATATTGTATGATTGCGTAGGGTCTTCGCCATAGGGGAGACGAAGACGCGCGGGCCAGAGCCTGTTGTAAAGAGATGCTGCCCCCAATGCCTCCATCGGATAGATCCAGGCGAACAGCAGATTGAACACAAGCAAGAAAAGCATCGTCTTGGTCAGGACGCGGAGGACAAACGTCCAACTGGCTGCGTTGAAGGCGTTGGTGATGAGAAATCGTTGCGAGGAGCGATAACGGTTCATGACTGTTTGGGGGGGGTATGCTGACGCGAAGACGGTGGCCGAAAAGTTTTGATTTCCTGGATGCGCCCATCGGCGTGGATGCGAAAATGACGAATGTATTTGGAAGGTATTTCGAATGTGAATTGAGATGGGTGTCTGAGAAAGCCATCCTCGCGATCATTGGTCGAGAAAAGATAGACGGCTTTTTGGGCTCGAGTAATGCCCACATAGAAAACGCGACGCTCCTCGGCCAGCTTCACGGGATCGTTGAGACTTCGCCAGATGGGCAGGTTTTCCTGCTCGACGCCAATAATGATGACGATCGGAAATTCTGTTCCCTTGGCGTTGTGGAGGGTCATCATGGTGATGGCGTCTTTGTCTGTTTCGTGCGCAAACGTGTCCACGTTATTCAGTAGCGCTTGATAGTCTAAAAAGGCGCGTAAGCTGTGATCTTGGGTATGCTGTTTGAATGCGGCAACGTGCTGAAGAAAGGCGCGCTCCAATGTTTGCCATTCATAGTCTTCTTCATTTTGTCGCAGGCGTCGCTCGGTTAGAATTTGTAGGGCTTGATGCAAGGGGCGTTGCAGCTCAGAAGACAACATGGACAGGATATCTCCGAGGTATGGAGGTTTTGGTCGCGCCTGGATGACCCGAGCAGCAGCGTCTAACAGTAACGTACGCCATGGCGTTTCTGAATCATCCTGCGCCAGGATGCTGATGCCCACCAGTGGCAGGTATTCAGCCAAGGCCTCTTGTTCCTTTTCGAGTAAGAGGTAGTCAGCCAGCAAGTAAAACAGGTCCGCGGTGACTTGCAGGTCTTCCAGTGAGCGATGTTGAATGGCTCCGTTATGCAGGTTTAGAGCATGACTTAAGTGTTCGAGCGAGTAATGATCGAAGTCGTGAAGCAGTCTGCGCGCAAGGCGTAAGGTGTCGATGGCATGTGGATAGAAGCCCTTCCCAGCAAATAGCTTGCTGCAGGCTTTGTCGATAAAGCGATTGTCGAAGCGGCGAATGTTGTGACCTACAAGGGTGTCATCACCGATGTAATCGAGGAATTGCGGCAATACTTCTTCGATGTCGGGGGCGTCCGCCACATCGTCATAACGAATGCCGTGGATGTTGGTGGCTGCTCGGGGAATGTAACCTCGTTGGGGGCGGACGAGGGTGTGAAAAGGTTCGCCCGATGGACGCCGATGTTCGTAGGCCCAGGCGGCAATTTCAATGATTTCATCGCGACGAGGATTGGCGCCGGTCGTCTCGACATCATAAAAGATAAACCGGCCATGGGCCAGATGCTTTTCATAGCTGATTAGGAGCTGTTGCGCGAAGCGCCAGGCCCAGACTGTCTGTGAAAAGGCATCATTCGGGAAGGAGATGGCTTCTGGCGTGGCCAAAGCATCCGCTGCGTTTCCAAAATACACCACTGCCGCCGAAGTCGTCCAATCAACTGTCTCTGCTGGATGCGTTTCGACTTCGCGGTGTAAATAATCGCGCAGCACCTGTTGCAATAGAAATGCAGCCAAGCGACTGTCCAGCTGTTCGTCATGCAAAAGGATGAAAGGACGTTTTGATTGCAACCATGCGCGTAATGTTTCAACCTTATCGGCGCAGCGCGTTTGCTCGAAAAGTTGGGCCAAATGCTGGCGATTTGGATGTCGCCATGGGGAACGAAGGGTTTGTAGCAGTGCGAAGCTATGGGCGACGGCTTCCTCGGCGTCGCTTTCAAGGGGCAATGATTCTTCTCGCACCAGCCGTAATAGCCTTTGGAGATGATGACGGGTCAAAGGCGTGATTTCATCGCCAAATTCGTGGATATGCTCAATGAGTTCGATCAGGTTCATCGCGTGTTTTTGCGCCAACTTCCGCAGCGCCACCATGGTGATCTCGTCTACCTGGTGAACAGGGAAATTGAGCGCACTGGCAATATCTTGATCAGAGGCTGCGCGAGCCAACTGTAGATAACGCACAACTTCTTTTGCTTGAAAGCGATCAAAGAAATCTTTTGGACGGATGCGCTGAACATTGAACCCCGCCTCCAGCAAAGCTTGTTCTGCAGGTCCACCCAGTCGATGGGTACGATAAAGGATCGCAAAATCCCGCTGTTTCATGTCCCGCTCTGCCATCAGTTTTCGGATTAATTTGACCAGCCAGGCGTGCTCCTGATGGATGGAATGAAAAATATAATGATAAATGGGGCGATCTTCGCCGGTCGCTTTGCTTTGCATGAAGTTGCGCCGGGCGTCGGGCTTTCGTTCCCGCGCAATGAGATGCTGGGCGCCATAAAGGATGCTGGGGGGACAACGATAGCTGTATGGGAGCTTGATGATGGCGGGATCGTAACGACGGATGAATGCATCCACAAAGGAGGGATCGGATCCTCGCCAGCCATAGATGGTCTGATCGTCGTCGGCCACTGCTGTAATGCTGGCGCCAGGCGGCGCTAGCAGGCAGAGCAACTCATATTGGGCTTTATTGATGTCTTGATATTCATCGACGAGAATGTGGCGAAGCGTTTGACGATAAAATGTGCGTACGGGGTCCTCTTTTCGGAGGAGAAACACGGCGTATCGGAGGAGATCATCAAAATCGAGCGCGTTTTGTGCTCGCAACCATGATTCATAGAGGTGGATCACTTCATGGACCGCAGGATCATCCTCTGCATCGCTCTCTGGTGATCGCAAGCTATGTTTGGCCCTGCTGATTTGGGCGGCGATTTCTCCAACCGAATACGTTTCCCGACTGAGATTAAGCTCACGTAACTGTCGGGCTATGGCCCGACGTTGATCATCTTCATCGATGATCATAAAATCCGTGGGAATGCCGATCCGATCGCCAAATTTGCGCAGAATACGCATGGCGACCGCATGAAAGGTGTGCACCCAAACCCCTTCGGCTTTTTCTCCCAGAAATTGAAAAAGCCGCTCCCTCATCTCTTCAGCCGCCCGATTGGTGAAGGTGACCGCCAGAATACTTTCGGGCAATTCCTGTTGATTTTCTGTCAGCCAGGCGATTCGGCGGGTGATAATGCGCGTTTTGCCACTTCCGGGCCCGGCGAGCGTCAATAATGGCGCTTGGCGATAGGTAACGGCTTTCAGTTGCGGTTCGTTCAAGTTTTCCAGCCAGTGCGGTCCTTCCATAAACGCTGTGTGATTCATTCGCTATCGCTTCGATGGCATCTACATATCTGCAAAATTATTGTAGCACAGATCATGGACTGCCTCTATCCGATACCTTCGTTGGTTTGGAGGGGAACGGGGCAATGTGGCAAACTTGCGAAACGGATTATTTGTTTACAATGGCGTAGCGTTTGGTCGGATTTGATCTCCCCTGGATGCCATGCTTGACCTGGAGGAATTCTATGACACGCATTCGATTTGGCACCGATGGCTGGCGTGCCGTGATCAGCGAAGATTTTACATTCGAAAATGTTGAGCTTGTGAGTCAGGCCATTGCTGATGTATTCCTGGCAGAGAACCAGGCATCGGACCTGTTGTTTGTGGTCGGATATGATACGCGCTTCCTTTCAGATAGATACGCCCAAACTGTGGCGAGCGTGCTTGCCGCCAATGGGATTCGCGTTTTGTTAACCGAGCGTTTTGCGGCCACGCCAGCAGTCTCTTATGCCATTGTTCAGCATGGCGCTGCTGGCGGCGTGATGATCACCGCCAGCCATAATCCGCCACGCTACAATGGTCTGAAACTTAAGGCCTGGTATGGCGGCTCTGCTTCTCCGCAACGAAGCCGACAGGTGGAGCAAGTGCTCAGGGAGAACATACGAAGCGGGCGCGAGGTGAAACGCCTTTCCCTGGAAGTCGGGGTGCGAAAAGGGCTGATTACCAGATTTGATCCCTATCCAGATTACGCCCAACACCTGGCGCGCCTTGTTGATCTTGAAGCGATTGCTCGCTCGCAGTTGACCATTGTCATCGATGCCATGTATGGCGCGGGCATTGGTTATACAGATCGGATGCTGCGTGAAGCTGGCGTGGACTTAATCTCCTTACATCATGACATGAATCCTGGTTTTGGGGGCCTGCATCCAGAGCCGATCGAGCGTCATTTGACCGCTTTACGTGAGAAGATGCGTACTTCGGGAGCGATGTTGGGGCTGGCTACCGATGGCGATGCTGATCGAATCGGAGCTATGGGACCTGAAGGGCATTTTGTTGATCCCCATTGCATTATGACGCTTGTGCTAGATTATCTGTTGACGCAGGGGAAGCGAGGTAAGGTTGCCAAAACCGTGAGCACGACACAAATGCTCAACGTTTTGGCTGCTCAGCATGGACTTGAGGTGATAGAAACGCCTGTTGGATTCAACTATATTTCGGAATTGATGTTAACCGATGACGTGTTAATTGGTGGGGAGGAGTCGGGCGGCATTTCTGTGAAAGGGCACATTCCCGAAGGGGATGGCGTGTTAATGGGATTGCTTTTAGCGGAATTGGTGGCGAAACAGGGAGGAGATATCCAGGTGTTGTTGCAACGGATCATGGATCGGATTGGTCATTTTGCTTATGCGCGACACGACTACGCCATCCAACCATTTTCCAAAGCCGAGCTTGTGCAAGCGCTTTCAGCAACCGTTCCAGATACTCTGAATGGGACTCCTGTTGCCGAGCTGAATACGCGTGACGGGGTTAAATATGTTATGGAAGATGGAAGCTGGTTGCTGATTCGGCCCTCGGGCACCGAACCAGTACTACGGGTGTATGCTGAGGCGCCTCACATGGAAAAGGTGCAACAATTGTTGGCCATTGGTGCAGAATTGGCGAAACTTGCACAACAAACACTTGCTTAGTCCTTAATGCCAATTTGCGGCTTTGGTCGCTGTTAACGGATCTGGTTTCAGTTATTGCAAAGGTGCAAAGACGCGAAGAGCAGCAAGGATTTCAGATCTTTCCTTTCTGCGCGCTCTAATGACTTCGCGTCTTTGCGGCTTTTTCTTTATGGTTGTGTTACACCCTAGAAATCTGCAATTGGGTTTTGTTTTGTCACCCCTATTGTGATGTGATTTGTATAAAATTTGTGAACTAGCTTGGTTTCCGGAAAAACGAATACGATAAAGGCGGGTAGAAACTATGTTTTTGAGGCGAAATGATTGATTGTGTGAGATTTGACGAAAATGGCTTTTTGGTCGATAATACAAAAACTCTCTCGCCAAAATCCCTAATAGATTTTATGGAGGCCACAAACAATGCCCGACTTTCAAAAGCTCACTAAAGATGAGGTAAACAAGATCTTGACGGCAAAAGAAAAAGGTCACAGCATTTCGCAGCGCGAATTGATTCTTCAATCCTACATGGAACAATTGAAAGACCTGGATGTTGGCGAAGGTCTTGAAATTAAGCTTACAGAGAACGACAATCGCCAGACAGTGAAGAATCGATTGTTGCGAGCGGCTGATCGCCTGCAGATTGAGATCGAATTTATTCGTTCCCGCAATGTTATCAGGCTGTATCGAAAAAAATAAGCTCTTTTACAGGGGATCAAGAGACAGGCTCCATCGATGGAGCCTGTCTCTTGTGGTGTAACTTTTGGGTTTATGGACGCCAGGCGCGTGCACGTTTGACTGCATCATAAGCATTGATAACGCCATATCCGAAACTGGCTTCGGGGCGTTCGGTGGGGTCTCCGCAATTATCGTGGACCCCGCGATAAGCGCTTGCGGATTGAATTAAAATGCGTTCTGTGGCCTCAATTTGCCCCCGAAGGGCGGGATTGGCGGACCACATCAGGGCGACTACGCCGGCGACGTGCGGAGTGGCCATACTGGTTCCCTCAAGTCGCTTCCATTGCCCACCGGGCCAAGCGCCTAAAACATCGACGCCTGGCGCGATAAAATCAGGACCGTGAGCGCCGTCCGGAGACAGGGTTTTAGGGCCGCGGCTAGAGAAGATAGCCAGATCGCCTGTAGGCGTCATCGCACCTACCGTCAGAGCTGTATTGCTGTAATTTCCAGGCGGCGTTTGCTCCGAATTGCATGCAGGTCCTTCGTTTCCAGCTGCAACTACGAAAAAGATGCCGGCGGCCCGAAACGCCTTGACCGCAGGCCACAGCACTTCTTGATCGCACCCTTCAAGCCGGGGGGGACATCCCCAGGAGTTTGTGCTGATATCAGCCGCTAGGTCTGGGCGACCATCTCTGAATGGATTGCCATGTTGGGGCCAAGGCGCCAACATAAATTGCATACAGGTAAGGTAGTAAGCCGGGCTGCCAAAAGAGCGCACCAAGTTGGCGCATGCAAACCATGTGGCTTCGGGCGCGATCCCTGTGAATGGAGCGCCGACCACAGTAGAAAGGGTATGGGTGCCATGGCCGCTGAGATCATAGGGCTCTGGACGGTGATACCAAGGGTCCAGCCAGTGATAATCATTTCCTGAGAGCTTGCCTCGGTAGTTCTTGGCCAGGGCTGGATGTGTGACGTCAACGCCGGTGTCCGATTGACCGATGGTGATCCCCTCACCTCGGACGCCGAACTCTTCCCAGACCCTGGGCGCTTGAAGGGCTTCTAATCCCCAGGTTGGCTCCTGAGGAGGTGGTGCGTCTCCTCCCTCTAATGCTGGCAACCTAGGTAACGGCCGTAATTCTGGACTATAGAGAATAGATTTGACATCCTTTCGCTGGGCGATCTGCCAACGACGTAGGGGAGAAGCATGGACTTCGATGCCGTTGGTTAAATAATAGCGTGTATAGGGGATATTGTGATCGTCAAGCCAAGAAATAAGGTCTGCTTGTTCTCGATCAGCATGTGCAACGAGGGTTCTGTACACCCAGGCGCGACGCTCATGGATGTCTCGTATTTTCAGCGCCGGGGATACATCTGCTTGAGAGGTCATGACGACAAAGAAGTCATCCCCATACATGCCCGGGTTTCCGCCCAACAGATATACGACGACGGCCAAAATGGCCGTAAAGGTGGCCAAGCCAGACCAAACCGGCGTCAGTTGGGGGCGCAATAGCTTTTTCGCAAAGATGAGGGAAATCAGGAATAGAAGCATCCCCCATGCTAAGTTCCAAAGCAGCGCCAACGAAGCCCATTTCGCGGCCTCCTGGCTGAGCAGGTTGTAGAGATTCAACTCAATGGGATCGAAGAAAGCCAGGGGGCCAAATATTCCCAACCAGACCATGATAACGCCGGACAGAGCCGGATATCTCATTGCTTTGATTCCCAGAAGCGCCAGAGGGAACGCCAGTGCGGGAAGAACGCCCATGAGTAAAAACTGGTAATCCATCTGTCCCCAGCTTCCGCCCAGAATGAGATACGCCGTTGTCAGAGTGATCCCTCCGAGGAATAGGGTGCGCCTGGAGGAGTCGCCATGGCCTTCAAGTTTGGGGAGCAAGAATGCACTGAGGCTGACGGCGAGAAAGGCCAGGGACAGCGCCTGGATGCAGGCGACAAGGATATCCCAACCATCGCCAAGCGCGCCGTATGTTAACCACGGGACAAGAAAGCTCCATCCAACGAGAAGAGCCCATCCCAGCGACGTCATCCTTTGTCGTCGCGATGTTGGCAAGGCGGCTTTTGGGGCTTTTTTGAAAATGATGGCGGCTGCCAAAAATCCCAGGCCTGCGCGCAGCAGCGGGGGGAGATACGATGCTGTTGGTGGAAACAGTGCTCGGGGCAGTTGGATCAGGATGCCTGCCAACAGAGCCAATGCGAGGGTTTCGAAAATGGCTCGAGGGCGGGGCGCCCTGACAAAAAATCCAAGCAACAGCGGCGTTCCCACCAAAGGGAGTAAGATCAGGCCTAGCGTCAGGATGGTTTGTTGCGAAATGGCGATTTTAGAAATATCGCCCCACCAGGCCACCGCCAAAGTGCCCCCCAGCACAAACGTCGCGCAAATGCTGGTCCATCCCACCAGGGCGAATGCCAATACCCAGGCGAGAAAAGGGGGTTGGCTGCTGGTGCGAGATCGCGGTTCTTGTGGCATAAGCTATTCCTCACGATGAAAGACACTGCATGCTGGTGAGCTTGCGGCATGAAAACGCTTGTTGCTGGCCGAGATCGATGTTCCGAAGGGCCTTCATGTCGGTTTTATGGTCCCCTAACGCGTGTCTGAGTGCATGGATGCGTTGCAAGGGTGGTTATTGAGGGAATTCGGCGAAATGAAAGGATTGTTTTTCAAGAAAAAACGCCATGGGCGGGAAAGCGCCTTGTCATCCCCGCGTACGCCGATCCTCGGTCCCTGGCAAATTGTTTCCTGTGGGGGCGGGCCGGCTTCCAGCCACAACGCCTGCGCCAAACAGAGATCATGTCCATCGAGAGTTTTGTCGATGGCAAATGCCTGGCATAGTTTGCCTGGCCCGTTGGTGAGTTGGCGGAGAGGCACACCCTTACGGTTCATTCGCATAACGTCAAGCCCTTCAAGCGGTTCGACGGCCCTGATTAGCACGGCTTGCCCTTTTCCGACCGGACCTGTGACAATGTTTAAACAATGATGCATCCCATAAATGAGATAGACGTATGCATGGCCAGGGGGACCAAACATGCTGCGGTTGCGCGGTGTTGGCCCGCGAAAGGCGTGAGAGGCCGCATCCTCTTCGCCCAGATACGCCTCGGTTTCCACGATACGGCCCACCAGGCGGACTCCCGCAATCTCTCTCACCAGCCAATGCCCCAGCAAATCTCGGGCCACAACAACGGCTGAGCGCGCATAAAAAGATCGTTGAATGAGCTCAGCCATGCGCACCTCCTACAACGGGCAGGACAATGTGCACGACATCCCCTTCTTTCAGGAAGGTTGTTTCATAATTGGGGGGCGTGATGGGCCGACCATTGATGAAAAGCACATAGGGATAGGAGCGCTGCAGATCGTCGCCCTGAAAGCCAGATTGAAATTCAGGATAAGCGTTGGCGAGATAAGCCAGCAGATCGACCACATTCGCTTGTTCTGGAAGGCTCAATGAGAGCCTGCGGACGCCAAGTTTCTTGCGGAGAGGATCGCCGAATCGAACCGTGATTTGAGACATAAGCGTTTTTTAGAATCTGGGAGAAAGAAATGCCGAAAAAAGGGATGGTGATTCGTTTATCCAACAAAGGGGAATACGGATTATGATGATTTTGTCATTTTTCTCACCGGTTGTTTTCAAGCAATTTTCATTTTCATCCGCGATACTCATGATAGATGTGATTCGTTTTATGCTTCGTTCTCTGTCTGCCTGGAGGCAGCAATATTATGACCGTTCTTATTTTGATTGTTATTGGCGTTTTGCTTGCCTGGACCTTCCTCCAGGAAGCGATCACCTCGCGTTAAGGGGGCCTGGGGTTTAATTTGGTGAATGGTGAGATCGGGCGATGGCCCGGTCTAATGTCTCGCGGATTAGGTGTGGAGAGAGGGTGAGAGAAAATGGCGGGGTCGAAGTTCGGTGTCGAGGCTGCGGACAGCCATCTTGGCTAAGGCGAACCGCAGCCTCGACCGCGTTTGCGTTGGCTGGCTGGCCGATGAGGGCTTTGAAGGCGTCTTCACAGAGAATGGGCCAACTTCGGCCATTGGCAAAGGCGACCCGCATTGCCGCAATGCGGTTGGTTTGGGGATCGATGGTCAGCCACGTTGCCGCGGCCAAGGCGTCTGGCTGAAGCGGTCCCATCGGCTGATGCTGGATCAAGGCGCTGGTCGTCCCCATTGAACCCGCAATGAACCGGAATCCTAAGAGCAAATAGGGGGGATTCGGGGGGTGCAGGAGCGCCTTTTGCAAGGGGAGTGTGAGTATTTGAGGTTGTTGTCCTGAGGGCCGAATGGCTATTTGGGCCTGCGCATGCAGCGCGATCAGCGCCAACAGCAGCGGATTGTCGAAAGCGACGGTCGTGAAATCGTGAAGAAGGGTTCCGCCGGGAAGGTTTGCTTCGCGCAAACGGCAGGCATCGAGCAGGCAGGCTGCCGCGGGCCAAAGGAGATGTGAGTGGAGAAGTGTTGAATAAGTGGTGTTGACGCCAACGAACAGCTCTCCACCAGCATAATGGAGTCCTGACATGGCGGCTAAGCGGCTGACATCCATCAGCACGGCCTGGGGATCGGGGTTGGGGGGTGGCCCGCCAGCTGTGATCTGCACCAACAGGGGGCGATTTAAAATATCAAATGCCTCGTTGATGGTGTGGGGCTGGAAGATGGTGGTCATGCGGCTAATAGACGAGTGTAAATGGCCATGAGTTTACGCAGCTCGGCTTCGGCGTTGAGCGTCTTGGCAGCTTCCAAAGAGCGCTGCTTCATAGTGTCGATCTGTTCTGCGGTGAGGGAGTTCAACATACGCGCCATGGTGGCAGGATGGAAGTCTTCAGCCACGATCCCTAACTGATGAGTTTGTACGATTGTCGCCATAGCCGGTAAGGGGCCAATGGCCACAGCCAGGCCGGCCATGATGAATTCAAAAAACTTGTTTGGTAAAAAAGATTCCTGATTAAAGTTACGCGGTTTTAGCAAGTAGACGCCTATGTCGTATTGATTGATGGTGGCAGGGATGGCGTGGGGCGCAACGGGCGCGCGAAAATGGATTCGATGAGGGGCGTTTTGTTTGGCCAGACGTTGTAGGGTTTTCAAATAGCCCGGCGCGCCAGGAACAAGCATAAAGTCCAGCGTGAATCGTTGGTCGGTTAAAGCGAGCATTTCGATCATTCGTTCCAGGCGGCGTTCTTTCATAGCGCCCCCGTGGTGAATGAGTCGAATGTGGTGGGGGTCGGTGGGGCGAAAAGGAAGTGCTTGATAGAAGGGCGCGTTGCGTATGACTTCGACCTGATCGATGCCAAAGGTGGTTTCATATCTTTTTGCAATGTGGTCTTCGACGGTAATCATGGCGTCTGCTTGCCGGGCATAGCGTGCAATGATATAGGTGTAAAGGGGTTGAGCAAACAAGCGCCAACTTAAGGAGTCTGCCCGTTGGGCGGGGGCGTATTCGTGTGCATCGAACAGAACGCGGGCGCCTGTGCGTGCAGCGGCTTCAATGGCAATGGGAAGGCCAATGGCTTCATTGGCGTGAATGATATGAGGACGAGTTTCGATGACCACTTTCAGCGCGTGGCGATGGTCTGGCTTGGACCAATACCAATGCTCAAAGGCAGTAGTAGTGATCCGGCCCTTCAGGAGACGCAACGCTTGCATCATCCGTTGGCCCGGTGGAAGGATAACTCGTTGCACCGGGAACATGGTGACGTGTGGTCTATCGCGATCGAGCCGCCCCCATCCAACCACTGCCACCTCGTACTTCCGAGAAGCAAACTCGATTTGTCGCAACACGCGGCCATCTGTATGGATGGTGGAAAGGGATAAAATGGTAAGGCGTGGACGCATGGCGATTTTTCTTCTCTCGGTGAGGTGGATGGAACACTGGTTCAGACTTCGAGTATGTGCTGGTAAAGTGCGATGGCTGCGTTGACGCGGTTTTCTACATTGAGTTCATGCATCAAAATCGTCCCCTGTTGTCGTAGTCGGTCGCGCAGGTCTGTATCGGTTAACAGGCGGCGAAGAGCCCGGGAGGTTTTAGTCACATCACGTTTTGGCACTTTGAGCACATGCATTTCATGCGTGAGGGATTGATGAAAGATGGGAAGATCGCTGATAATGGTGGGGGTTCCACAAGCAAGGGCTTCATAGACGGAAAATCCATATCCCTCAGATGACGGTATGGATATGACGATGTCGGCCATGCGATAAAGGCGAGCCATGGCGTTCCGTTCGGGTTGGGGCGGCAGCCAGATCACCCGATCGGTGAGGTTTAAGTTCTGAATTTTTTGTTGGAGCCCTTCCTTATAGGTCACGTCAGGATTAAAATCGAGAAAGCATAGATATAGCGAGGGAAATTCTGAAATAAGTTGAGCCACGGCGTCGATGACGATATCGTGATTATAAAGGGGCCTTAGTCCACGAGGAGACAAAATCACATGGGCGTCTGAACGTATCCCGAATGTCTTACGAGTCATGTCCCGATCCGTGGCTGTGGGCGAAAATATCTCGGTTTCCACCCCCCAGGGAATGACGTGAATTCGATTGGGCGAGACTCCCAAACACAAGGCGGCATCCTGTAATAGTGGGGAGGGTGTAATTAAACGGTCGCAGCGACGGAGAACAAACTGGGTTTTCCATCGTTGCCACAAAGATTGCTGCGGCGCGATCAGAAGGTCTGATCCCCAGGCGCTGATGACAAATGGGTGGAAACCAGTTAATGCGCCTAACCAACCTGCGATGGTGACTTGGTGGGCGTGTAGAATGTCGGGTTGAATGCGTTGAATATAGCCACGCACCCATCGCACCCAATTGTAAAGTTTGCCTTTGGGAGGTCCGGGAAGCTTGGTTAGATCCACCAAAGTTACTTCTGGCCAGGGCGTTTTTACGCGCATATAGGAAAGCAAATGCACTTCATCGCCACGAAGCAGAAATGGCTCAATCCATCGTCGCGTGTGGATGCTATTAGCGTTGGCAATGAAGCAAAGTCGCATGGGGATCACGTGGGAAATAAACCAGATCGGGAGTGAAGCAACCAAAGACAACGGTTTTTTAGGTAGGTTTTTAAGTTTTCTCCTCGCGCAGGTCGGTAAATGGAGCCCTGAGTAGGAAATGGTTTATATCCGAATGTTCGTAACACGTGGGAAAACCGTAAGTTCACGAAAGCTGCCTCAAGGGGATGAATTGAATCCATCCATGCGGTGATAGGCTGGGTGGAGATGCCATCGAAGGCACGTCCTGTGCTGCTGTTGCCATGCCAGGGCTCATTCAGCTGGGTGGGTATGAGCAATTGCTCCGTAAAGGGGATGTCGATATGTGCAGCAATGCGTCGCATGGTCTGTTCGGGGTGCTGAAGCAGATCTTCATACCGAACGACTAGATAATCAGGAACGATGTAGGGATTCTTAAATAAATAGTAGTACGAAGTTTCCAGTGACGCCAATGCCGCCTCCAACATGGGGTATCCGGCGATGGTCATATGTCGCCGTAAGGACACCAGCGTGGCGTAAGGGTTGCGTATGATATGTACGAAGGTGGCATCGGGGTAGAGTTGCTTGAGCAGGCTGGCGAATTCGGCATGCTCTACAGATTTTTCCAAGAAGCGATGAGCGTGAGGGGGGGAGCCGAACAGGCCTACGTGTATGGCCTCAATGTAGGCGTTGAATACGCCTCGCCAGTCTTTGCGAAAGAATGCCTGCTGGGCGCGTTCTCGCATCCAATGGTCAAAACGAGGAATGTCCCAGTGTCCTACAAGCACACTGTCGCTCGTTGTTGAGGTGACCGCATTGCTACGTTGTAGGTGTGATCGCATGGCGTCGAGCATTTCGTCAAAGGTGAGTTCCTTTGGGGGTGTTCGACGCAATGCGTATTGCACCCAAAACCCAGTGAATTGAAAAAAGTGGGTCTCCAGAGGAACAACAAACATATCTTCGGCGCCGTTGATGAGATTACGAAGTAGCGTCGTGCCCGATTTGTGGCTGCCAAGGATAAATACAGGGCGTTCCATAAGTGGGTTAGCGGCGAATGATTGTGAGAATCTGTCGGATCATGAATAGTGTTTGATGGCGTTCCAGGGCAAATAACCATGAAAAGTAGACGATCACAAAGGTTGTCGATTTCAGCAATGCGCTAGAGAGGATGGTTTCACTCAGGCCCGAAAGTGACAGCGTGACGTACGCCAAGCCCAGGCTAGCAAGAAGCGCCACCGTAGGGGCCGAAAAGAGGTGGAACAGAGAGATATCGACATGTTTCTTTGCTTTCCATAACAAAATGAAGATGCCTGTAGTTAGCATGGCGTCTACGGCCAGGGCGACGCCAACGATCCCAAAACGCCAGCCCAGACCAAAAAGCCCGGCCAACAAAACCGCAAGTTGCACCATTCTGGCCTGAATAATCTGTTCTGGTTCGCCCACAGCCACGAAAAGATTGGCCACAATGGCTTTGATGGGATCGAGCAACGTAAAGATCAACATTAATCGAAATACATTGGTCATTGGTAGCCATTTCGCTCCGAGAAGCAGATTGATGAATTCAGGAGCGATAAGTGCAAGCCAACCTCCCAAGAAGAAGCCTGAACGCAGGAGGAAAGCAGAGGTGCGGAAGAAGGCCTGGGACAGCAGTTTCCGTTCATGTTTTAATTCCGCAAACGTCCCTCCCGTGACGGTGCTGATGGGGTTGGCGAGAATCCTGCGTGGATAGGTGGCGAAGGTATATGAGCGACTGTAATATCCCAAAGGGACGCTTCCCAGAAAGAAACCCGTCCAAAGATCATCGACACGGTCCAGCGCGGCCAGTAAGGCAGAGGAAAGAAAGGTGCGGCTGCCGAAACGGATAAAATAGCGAATTTCCTTCCATGCCCAGCGAAAACGAGGACGCCAGACCGGTTTCCAGACATACATGAGAGTCAATGTTACCAACATGCTGATTACATTGGTAATCAGCAACGCCCATAGGGTGACCCCTTGCCACGCCAAAGACAGGGCCGCGATGGTTGTAAGGATGGCGTTGGTAAGTTGAATGATGGCCAGACGTTTATGTTGCACCCGACGCATGAGGATGACGCGGGGGGTTTGGGCCAGTTGAGACAACGAAGTGGTGATGGCTATGATAATCAGCGCCATCTGCGTGACGCCGGTCGTGAACCATAACGCTCCTGCAACCATGAATCCTGTCCACACCAATGCAATCAATGTAATTAGTGTAAAGTGCGTGGCTGCGGCTCTAGATTCATCTTCAGTTTCAGGAGCGCGATGCAAGAATGCGCCTGTCAATCCGAAATTAAGTGCGACCGCGGCCAAGGCAATGGTCGCACTGGCGAATCCATAAACGCCAAATACCGCCACTGGAAGCAGGCGAGAGAGCATCACCGAGCGCAGGAACAGGACCGCCACGCCGGTGAGACTGGCGCCTATGCTCCAGGTAGCCGAAGTAATGGTGCGTTCGGTGATGCTCTTTTTCAAGGTCAATGTCTTTGTTCGTTACACATGTTTTTCAAGTTCGGCGCGCACCAGGTCCATGAGTTCGCCAACGGTTTCTGAATCAAAGGCAAAACGGACATTGGCCAGCTTGAAAAGTTCTGGGAGCGGCCGCGTATATCCTGCAGCCAGCGCTCGTTGGTAATCTCGAACGGCCCCTTCCTGATCTGACAACGCGTTGCGCCAGATTTGCAGAGCGCCCATTTGAGCCAAACCATATTCGATGTAATAAAATGGCGATCCAAAAATATGTCCCTTTCGATGCCAACCTGTGGCTTTCTCCGCCTCGAATCCCGAATAATCGATCCCAGGCAAAAAGCGGTCCCAGAGTTCGGACCATTTTCGGTCGATATCATCGGTTGAGACATGCTCCGGCGTCTCTGTATAGAGCCAATGTTGCAATTTGTCGACCGCGGCCATGTAGGGCAAAAAGGTGACAATGCCTGTAAGTTGCTCGATCACGGCTCGGTGGTAGGCCTCTTCATGATAAACGCCTCCTGCATCTTGTCGCCAATAAGGCATGCTTAATTGCTCCATCGACATCGAGGCCACCTCCGCAAACTCCAGAGGCGCATGATAGTTCCAAATCAAAGATTGGTGTTGAAATGCTTCAAAAAAATGAAAGGCATGGCCGCCTTCATGCATTAGCGTCCGGAAATTGCGATGGGTGCCCACGGCGTTCATAAAAATGTAAGCCCGACCGCTAATGGGAAAGCTGTTCATGTAGCCGCCGGGCGCCTTATTGGGCCTGGATGCGAGATCGAGGAAGCCATCGCGCATAGACTGGAAGTAGGCTCCGAAATCTGGATGCACCTGGGTAAAGACCCGATACCCTGTTTCCTCAAGTTCGACCACATCTTCAAATGGCGATAAGGGCTCCTCGTGATGGTCGACGGTTGGTAACCATGGGCTGCCGATGCCTGTTTCCCACGGTCGTAACTGCTCGAGGCCGATCTGCCGGGCCGTCATGGCGTACATTTCGGTGGCTAAAGGCACTACTTTTTGCTCGATGGCTTGATGGAAGATGGCGCAATCTTCGGGCGTGTAATCAAAACGGCCACGTTGGAGCCATTGGTAACTTCGAAAGTCCGAAAACCCTGCATTCTTTGCCAATCTACGCCGTTTTTCGAGCAATTCTAAAAACAGAGCATTCAATTCCTCTCGTTTTGCCAAATAGGCATCCATGATCTTGAGCCAGACACTCTTTCTAGCCGATCTATCTCGTTCACTGAGCAGCGCTTCCGCCTGGGGGATCGTCAATGTTTCGTCCTGCCATTGAATGCTTAAACCACCAATGATTTCCTGATATCGTTTGCTTTGCAACTGTAATTCCGTGAGAATGGGAATGTTATCTTCGTTGAACAGGTCGATTTCGGCCTTGAAGCGACGGAATATTTGACTTGTTTCTTCGTCTGGTTCATAGCCTTCGACAGCTACCCATTTTTGCTTTAGTTGCTGTTCCGCTACCTGCCATTTGGGAAAGATCTCTTGAACGATGGTTTTGAAACGAGCATCCGCCTCTTGATCTGCGGTATTTTCTGTAATGGCCCGATAGATCCAAGATGTCTCCTCTTTCAACACGCTTTCCAGGTTGCTCCATTGCTGCAGCCAGTCTCTTACGTTTTCAGGCGTGAGCTCCGTAGCCAGTAACTTCTCTACATGGGGCTGAATACTTGACCAATCCAAAGCATTGATGTCGGGATACTGTAAATTCTTCATCTGTCTGTCCTTTTATTCTGAACGCAATACGCCATTTTTTTGAAAATTGTGACCAAAGTCCTGTTGTTATTATACTCGCAAATGATAAAATGAAGGCAAAAGTTAAGCGATTGATGATTCAAATTATTGATACCGCCCTAGAAATATTTCAATGTGTGACAAAGATGTCACGAGTTTGTTCAGCAAGGCCGAAGCTGAGAAAAGGCAATGCATGGCAAGCGCAACATGATTTATTGAGCGCAAGAGCTTTCAATTGTAGCAAATTCTCATTCTATTTTCGAGCCTGAGTAAGATGAAAGGGATATGTGCACATATCCCAGAATCTGACGCAAAGCGAGATAGATTCGTATGTTTTAATGCCAAACGTTGATTACAATCAGCTGCATGTAATGAGCAGTAAGTTCATGTTTTCAGAGGTGTTACGATGAAATTACAATTTTGGGGCGCCGCCCGCACTGTGACTGGCTCCATGCACCTGTTGGAGGTGAATGGGGCAAAAATCTTGTTGGATTGCGGATTATATCAGGGCAAACGCAAGCTCAGTTACGAACGGAATTTACATTTTCCCTTTAATCCCAGTGATATTGATGTGTTGGTATTGTCGCACGCCCATATCGATCATTCGGGAAACATCCCCAATTTGGTGCGTCAAGGATTCAAAGGCAATATTTTTGCCACGCATGCGACGCGCGATCTTTGCGCAGCCATGCTGGAAGATAGCGCGCGCATTCAAGAGCAGGACATTGAATTTTTGAATAAAAAACGACGTCGAAAAGGAGAGCCGCCGCTTGAGCCCCTTTATACTGTTCAAGATGCACTGGATACGCTTCCCTACTTTGTCAGTGTTTCCTATGGGCGCCCCATACCCATTGCGCCAGGCGTGAAGCTTACGTTTTATGATGCAGGGCACATTTTGGGAAGCGCTATTGTAGTGTTGGATATCGAAGAGAAGGGCCGGAAACCAGTGAGATTGGTTTTTTCGGGGGATTTGGGGAGGCCGGGCCTGGCCATTATACGCGATCCGGAATTTATTGATACGGCTGATTATTTGATTATTGAAAGCACTTACGGCAATCGTTTTCATGAAACCTTCGAGGACGCTACCGAAAAATTGCGAGAGATTAGCATCCGGGCGTACCAGCACCGCGGACGGATCCTTGTTCCTTCTTTCGCGGTTGGTCGCACCCAGGAGTTGGTCTATCGGCTGAATAAACTACGCAAGGACAAAGATATCCCAGAATTTCCGATTTATGTGGATTCCCCTCTGGCGGTCAATGTGACCGAGGTGTTTCGTCTGCATCCCGAGTGTTACGACAAAGAGTTGCGGGATTTCATGGCAGCGAATGATCACCGGAGCCCCTTTGGTTTTCATTTGTTGCGTTATGTGCGGAGCGTTGAGGATTCGAAGGCGTTGAATTTTGCACCGGATCCCATCATGATTATTGCGGCTTCGGGCATGTGTGAAGGTGGACGCATTCTTCATCACTTAAAGCAACGAATTTCAGATCCGCATACGACTATTCTCTTTGTGGGGTACCAGGCGGAGAATACGCTTGGACGCCGAATTGTTGATGGCGTTAGCCCTGTGCGGATTTTTGGAGAGCTGTATGAAGTGCGGGCCCGGGTGGAACGCATCGAAGGGTATAGTGCTCATGCAGATCGAGACGATCTGCTGAAATGGGTGAATCACTTTGACCGGGGGCGGCTCAAACGCATATTCGTCGTGCACGGTGAGAAAGAAGGATACACCATGATGGCCTCAGGACTGAAGCAAATGGGCTTTCGTGATGTGGTCATCCCCGATCGCGGCGACGCCTTCGAATTATAAACGCGCCATGTCTAGGGTGAGAGGTTAGCGATATCAGGAAACAGCGGGCCCATAAAGCCTGCTGTTTCCATTTTTTGCCGTTTGGTTGTCCCCCGTCTCCGATTGATGAAATCGGTTGGCTTTGGATCCCTTTTTGTTTTCGATAGCGCTCGTTTTGCTGCGTCGAGTTGCTCAGGATTGCATTACAACTTGGAAAGGATGATCGGTCCTTTGGGAGTAATGGCGATGGTGTGTTCGAATTGGGCAGAGAGGGAGCGGTCTTTGGTGACGACCGTCCACCCATCATCGAGCAATCGCCATTCTGGTCGGCCGAGATTGATCATCGGTTCGATGGTGAACACCATGCCCGGACGCAATTTGGGACCGCGGGTCGGCATTCGCACATGTGACACCGATGGCGGCTCATGGAGTTCGCGACCAATGCCATGGCCGCCCCATTCTCGAACCACGCTCATCCCCTGGGCTTCCACAAAATCCTGAATGGCTGCGCCTATGTCGTAAAGATATGCGCCAGGCTGCGCTGTTTGAATGCCGATGTATAGCGCCTGTTCGGTCACCGATAACAGCCGTTGCGCCTCTTCGGAAATCTTTCCGACGGGATAGGTCACGCAGGCGTCGCCACACCAACCTCGCAGGCGCACGCCGATATCAACGCCGATGATGTCTCCCTCTTCCAATGTTCTGTCATCGGGAATGCCATGGCAGATTTCTTCATTGACCGAGGCGCAAATCGTGCCTGGGAAAGGCGGCGTATTGCGACTACCCCCAGTGTATCCTTTATAGAGCACTTTGGCCCCGCGTTTCACGATGAATTCCTCTGCGATGCGATCCAGATCACTGAGTTTTGCCCCGGGGAGCACAAACTCTCGCAACATTTCAAAGGTTTCTGCAACGAGACGGTTTGCATCCCGCAGCCCTGCAATTTCCTTTTTCGACTTCAGAGGGATTCGTTGGTACATGTCGTTCCTTATGTGAAATGTTTTCGAGAGTGAGCAGGAAAGAAATACGTGGCGATGAAGGAATGTCTCTAATCGGAATCGTTAACCAACACCCGATAATCTCCCTCTCTCTTGGTGATGCCTTCACGGTCTAAGTGTTCGAGAAAGGCCAGGATGTACTTTCGACTGGCTCCAAACAGATCGCGACACTGGGCCACGGTGATTTGCCCATTTGTTTGGAGATAGACAAGCGTTCGGGCGAGCATATCGTCGTAGGTTTCTCGTAAAAAGAGTACGTCGGTTCCAACCTGTACGAGATCCCCACGTTGCAAGAGCGCCGTCAGGATTTCGTCGTCGATCGTGTCGAGGGTTTGCTTGAGAGATGGTGGGGTGTATGGTTGTGAACGGAATTGGTGAAGCAGTTGGGCAACGGCTTTTTGTTGCCGGGACGAGAAGCGAGGCGTAAAATCTGACAGCGCTAAAAACCCGTTTGTTTCGCGTACAATGTGTTGATTCAGGGCGTTGTCGATAATGGCATTGAAGACGCGCATATGCCAACCGTCTCGTGGCTCCAGTCGGCCTTTAAGTGCTTCCCTGGGCATACCGATCCAGGCAGGGTGTTCTTGGTGAAAAGCGCCAAGAAAGTGTTGTATGCGGGCGACAATGCGTTCCCAGGCAGCGGGATTCATCATTTCGGAGAGGCCTTCGGCCAATGGCCAGGCCCGATGTGACGCCTGCAATGTTTGCAGGGCCCGTGCGACCTCTTGGGGAGTAAGCTGAAGCGCTTCGCCAATGGCTTTGGGAAGGATGGGGCCCTGTTCGGTGATGATGAGCTCTACCAGTTCGACGGGATCGTTGCGCAGCAATGCCTGAAATCGACGGAAGAGCTCTGGACGACGGCGTTTGTGTCGTCGTCTTGGGGCTGGATCCAAAATAATGCCGCCGCCAAGCGTCGCGCTGGGCGAGGGACGTCGAATCAAATAGCGGTCCCCGCGGCTAACCGCGACGGGCTCGCTCAGTTCAATCTGCGCCCAAGTTTCTTCGCCAGGCAACAAGGCATCCTCTTCCAACAATCGCAACTTGCCAATGGTTTCCGCTGTGCCGCTATGAAAGGTCACCTCCATGTTATGACGAAGGATAGTGGGGGCATCCTCCCATGCGCGCAATTGTACATCCACGCGCTTAGAGCTTTTTACCCTGCCGGGGATGGTGAGCACCTGGCCTCGGTGCAGCTGGCTGGGATGCAGGCCCGTTAAATTGACTGCCACCCGGGATCCTGGGAGCGCTTCGTCGATCTGTTGTTTATGGGATTGCAATCCACGAATGCGGGATTTGAGATTGCCTGGCTCAATGATGATCTCGTCCCCTATATGCAGGGAGCCTTCCTTGAGGGTTCCTGTAACAATGGTGCCGAAGCCCGCCATGCTGAAGGCTCGATCGATGAAGAGTCGAGGCGCTCCATGACGGGGACGAGGAGGCGTCTGGGACAGCACTTCGGCGAGGGCGTGGACCAGTTCATCAAGTCCTTGGCCTGTGTAAGCGGACACGGGGATGATGGGCGCTTGCGCCAGAGTCGTGCCTTTGAGCTCCACGCGCACTTCTTCTTCCACCATCTCCAACCAACCTTCTTCGTCGACCAAATCGATCTTCGTCAGAGCAACTACGCCGCGAGGGATATGTAAAAGATCGAGCACAGCCAAATGTTCGTGCGTTTGGGGCATGACGCCTTCATCCGCAGCGACGACAAGCAAGGCGGCGTCAACGGCGCCGATGCCTGCAACCATATTTTTTATAAAATCGATATGTCCCGGCACATCAACAATGCCCACCGATTCTTGATTGGGAAGCGTCAGCCAAGCGAAACCCAAATCGATGGTCATGCCCCGTTGCTTCTCTTCTTGTAGACGGTCGGGGTCGATGCCTGTCAGGGCTTGAATCAGGGTCGACTTGCCGTGATCGACGTGTCCGGCCGTGGCGATGACTTTCATGAGAAATGATAACGGCGCGAGGGGGAACGATTATGAAGGCTGTTCGATCTCTTTGTATTTGCGGAAGATCGCCTCTCGCTCCTCAGCAGACTTTTGGATCTTGCCCAGCCATTGTTGAGCTGCGAGCAAATTCGCCCGACTTTGTTCATCTAACAGGCTCCAAAGCAGCTGCAACAACGCCTCTGCCTGATCCAGCTGTCGTTGAACCTGCGGGAAACGATCCTGGAAGGAGGCGTTGATCTGGTCCTGACGATCCCAGCGATATTGCCATTCCAATAGCTGTTTTTTCCACCGTTTTTCATTGTCCGCCTGGAAGTTTTCTATTTCCTTCTTCATACGTTCTTCCGCTAGACGCTGAAGCGCAGCCACCTGCTCCTGTTCCCGTTGCATGCTTTCTCTGAATTTCTCCAAATCGACCAAAATGCGACGGATTTCATCCCGGAGCGCCAGCATTTCGTTGAACCGTTTCCGCTGGTCTTCGAACAAAGCAAACTGTGTTTCGAGGGTTTCCCGCCATTCCTCCATTTGTCGTTGTCGGTCTGCGTCGGCCAACTTGAGGGAATCAATAAATTGCGTCTGCGTTCGATTTAAATCCTCGATAGCTTCAGGGATGGGGCGGAAGGCGCTTTCAATTTTTTGCAGCTTGTAATCCAAGGCATGTAATTTATTCGCGGCGGCGTCAAGTCGCTTAAATAATTCAATATTTTCTTGTTGTAATTGGGCGATGCGGCGGTTGTCATGGTTGCGTTGTTCGATAAGATAAGGCAATCCGCGCGTGCGTTCATCAATAT
>WFTO01000393.1 GCA_015485435.1 Anaerolineae bacterium
AGCAGTGATTGCACCCGTGGTTGTCCTGCTCACCTCATTGCTTTTCCCCGAGCGGTTCCCCTGACGACATTGGTGCAACTAATCGAAGCAACAGAGGGTGCGCCATAGTTATCGTTGTCCGCAGTCTAAAACCGAACGCCCAGGGCGCGTAATGCGCGTTCGGTTTGCAGGGCGTTTTCATAGCGGATGGCGTGCATGCCCACGGCCCTGGCGGCTTCGGTGTTACGCGTTTTATCATCGATGAGCACACAGGCCTCTGGCGGAAGTCTCAAACGCTCTGCTGAGATAAGAAACGCATCGGGTTCAGGTTTGCGATACCCCTCCAGTGCACTGATGATGATCGCATCGAATAGGCCAGCAAAGCGTCGCTCTCTAACAATGTCCTTGGCCAACAGTTTCGTGGCGTTGGAAAGCAGACCGATGTGATAGCGCGGCCTGAGCCTCCATGCCAAAAGCACGGTTGCGACATCCAGCGTCGCCCGAAAAAAGTTATCTCGATAGCCCAGGAAGTCTGCCGGTAAAAGCTCTTCCAGATCCGCCCCAACTTCTTGCCAGTACGCTGCCAGTGATATCTCTCCCTTGGAGACAGCCTCCCAGGCGGGACCGCTATATAAACGCATGCCTAGAGCGCCTTCCTCCCAGCCTAACATACGCTCAAAAGTGCGCAGGCGCTCATCACTGAGGCCTGTGTGTACCAACACGCCGCCCATATCAAAGATCACAGCCTGGATCATGATTGACTTAACTCCTTGATCAGAACAGGGATGCGTCGTCCCACAGCCCTGAAGCCAAACCCTTTATACAGGCGTTGGGATGTCGTATTATGCCATTGCGTGTTCAACGTCACGAAACGGGCGCCATGGGCAGATGCAAAATCAAGTGCGTCGGCCAGAAGATACCGTCCCAGCCCCTTCCCTTGCCAGGAAGGAAGAATGGCCAGCCGGACGATTTGTGCTTGCTCTCCATGAACTTGCGTGCAGGCATAACCGACCAGCGTTCCCTCATAATCCAGCACGACGAATCGATCCGCGGTCATCAGCCATTTGACAAGCTCGCCACTGCTGAATTGCCATGGCCAATCGAATGCCTGATGGTCCAAAAGCGTCAACGCTTGAATTTCGTGGGGGCGTAATGCACGCAGTGTGACCTCGGTCTGTTTATATTCCGGGGTCAATGGCTTCACCGGCGTGGCCCGTTCGAAATGGATGATGTAATCGTGGGGGATGAAGCCTTGGCGCATCAAGGGGGCGGCCAACCATACATCGACGGCAAGATGCATCAAAAATTTCACCTCTCGCTCGCGCAGCGACTGTTCCATAGGGCGCAAAAGATGAGCCAGTCCATCATCAATTCGCCACCCATTGATGAGTCCCAAACCTCGAAGCATGACCAACGAAGGCTGATAACTGGACACACAAACGAATCCCCAAAGCAAGGGACCTGTATCGGCCACAAAACACGCTTCTTTCTTGACCATTTGCACCAGATCCTCATACCCAAAATGCATGACCACGCGACGCGCATGCTCCCTGAACTGCAGAATCCGTTCAATGTCTGCAGCTTTGGCGAGGCGGACGACGATTTGAAGGTCATGCATCTTGGCCCCATTGTAACATAGAGCCAAACGCAAACGAAAGAACGAAAGTAAAAACAGAAGGTTTCGTCGCTTTTCAAGCAGAAAAGTCCGGGGTTTTCCCTTGTCGAGGCGCTCCAATTGGCATTTTTTCAAAAATAAGGTAGTATATTAAAGTTTTCTTCTTCGCGAAATCCTTATCCACGGAGATGGTTTTTTGAACGCATTTGACTACATTCGTCCACAAAGTCTTGAAGAGGCTGGCCGATATCTTACCTCCCATGCGCATGTCAAACTCCTTGGGGGTGGCAACACCCTTCTGCTGAATATAAAAAAAGGATTGGAGGCGCCCGAGATCGTCCTTGATGTGAAGCATCTCCCCGGCTTGTCTGATGTTCGCTATCATCACAATCAAGGTTTGAAATTGGGCGCAGCCGTGAAGCTGCAGCATCTGGCGGCTGGCCTTGAGATACGGCGCCATTATCCGTTGCTGCATCAGACAGCCCAAAAATTGGCCTCTCCACAGGTCCGAAATCGGGCGACAATTGGGGGAACGTTGGCCTGGGCGTCGTCGGTGTCGGAATTGGCCGCGCCTATGTTGTGCTATGATGCGGTATGTTATGTCTGGAGTCCTCGAGGCAAACGCACGATTCCATTGTCGGAGTTTTATGTAGGGGATGGACGAACAGCCCTGGCCAGGGATGAGATCATTACCCATGTGCATTTGCCCGCGTTTCCCACCCGGACATACGGCGTCTATCAACGACAGACGGTGCGTCATGATGGTCGGCGCATGATCGCTGCGGTCGCGGTACTGGCCATTCGCAAACAACAGGCGCTCACACATTGGCGAATTGCTGTGTTGGGTGTGGATGATCGTCCCAAACGCATTCCTGAAGCTGAGGAGTTGCTGCAAGGCGCGCCCTCATTCGAGGAGGTCGAACAAGCCCTGGCCCTCGTCCAGGAGCGTATCCATCCGCAGGATGTCGAGTATGCGCGGGCCGACTATCGGCGCGTGGTGCTCCAATCGTTGCTACGACATGGCATCATGGAAGTTATTCAACACTTACAGGGCTCTCGATCATGAAACATGAGATAGAATTCATCATCAACGGACAGAACATGCAATTTACCGTGGACTCCAATCAGACGTTGTTGGAGGTTATTCGCGAGGAGTTAGGGCTCACTGGCGCGAAATATGGGTGTTCGACCGGAGAATGCGGCGCATGTAGCGTGCTGTTCAATGGCGAAGTCGTCAATGCCTGTATGGTGTTGGCTCCAGAAGCCGCTGGCGCTGAGATTATCACGGTGGAGGGCTTGGCTGAAGAGGACGAGCTCCATCCACTGCAAAAATCCTTTATCGATCACCATGGCGTGCAGTGTGGATATTGTGCGCCAGGTATGTTGATTTCGGCCAAGGCGCTATTAAGTCGCACTTCCAGGCCCCATGAGGAGGAGATTCGGGAGGCGCTCGTTGGGAATTTATGTCGGTGTGGCGCGTATGCAGACATCATAAAATCCATTCAGGTTGCCTCACGGGCCAGGCGATAGAGGTATGGCAATGATCACACGTAAACCCCACATCATCGGCAAACCCTTTCCTCTGATCGAGGCGCAAAAAAAGTTGACCGGCGTCAGTTGCTATGCGGGCGATGAGTCGCCGCGAGAGGGACTGTTGCACGCTCGCATCTTGTTCAGTCGACGCGCACATGCGCGATTCCAATTGCTGCATATTGAACAGGCGCGGAGCCATCCGGGGGTCACGGCCCTGCTCACTGGTCGCGATCTTCAAGCGCGTTTAGGAACAATCATCGAAGATCGAGAGCTGCTGGCCGTTGAGGAAGTGCGTTATGCCGGGCAGCCGTTGGCCATTGTCGCAGCTGAAACGCCCGAGGCTGCGGTCGAAGCCCTGGCTTTGATTGAGGTCGCCTATGAGGACTTGCCCGCGGTGTTTGATATTAATGACGCGTTGGCGCCAGATGCGCCTCTCGTGCATCCCCAGGTGGCGACGTATCGAGGTTATGAACGCGTTCACGCTCAACCTAATAGCAACCTTGCCCATCACCTCAGCTTTCGTCGCGGAGATGCAGCGAAGGCGATGGCTGAGGCCGCGGTGGTTTTGGAACAGGTGTATACTGCATCGCCTTTGCAACATGCGCCCATGGAGACGCACGGCGGCGTCGCTCAGCAGCTGGATGATGGCAGCCTGATGCTCTGGCTACACTCACAAGCGCCATTTTTGCAACGACAGACCATTGCCCAGGCGCTTCATATGCCGCCTGAGGATGTACGCATCCGGACGCAATGCGTTGGCGGAAGTTTTGGCAGCAAAGTTTTTGTGAGCGTGGAAGGGCTGTTAGCCGCGATTGCGCGTGAGACTCAAGGACGGCCAGTGCGTTTGCACTTGTCTCGCGAAGAAGAGTTCCAGGCCATTTTTATGACGCCGGCCATGAAGGCCCGAGTGAAAATGGGCGTGGATGAGAATGGTCGCATTATCGCCATGCAGGCGACTTACGATTGGAATGTAGGGGCGAGTATCGACGCGTTCTATCTCCAAATGCAAGCCATTGTGCTCGCCGGAACGGGACCTTACGCCATTCCGAATGTGGAGATACACACCCGGGCGGTGTACACCCACCTGTTGCCTGCTGCGCCTATGCGCGGTTTAAGCATTGCTCAGGTGCATTGGGCCGTGGAACAGCATGTGGATGAGCTGGCTGAGCTTGTTGATATGTCGCCTCTGGCATTCCGGCAGTGGAATTTGGTCAAGGGGGGCGATCAACTCTTCCCTCATTTTGTAATGCATGCCAACGGCCTGGAGACATGCACGCTGGAAACGGCCAAAGCCATTGGATGGCAAGCGGACGCCGGGCCGGATCGATCTGGACATATCGCTCGCGGGAAGGGGTTGGCTATGGGGTGGAGCCCAATCCTGGTCTCTCCGAATTGCAAAAGCCGCGTGTCTATTCAATGCGACGCGACCGATTTGTGCACGGTGATTGTCGATGGGGTGGATATTGGTCAGGGATACTATGCTTTTATCACCCAACTCATTGCGTTTGAGCTCAGCTTCCCCATTGAATGGATTACCGTGGAGCCAACGGACACTGCCAACTATGATCCTCACTGGCAAGCGATCTATCACAATTTGCTGTGGAGCACGGGGCGGGCGTTATTGCAAGCCACAGCTGAGTTGAAACGCCAGATTCTTTCCTATGTGTCAGAGATGTGGGAAGAGCCCATGTCGAATCTGGACATTGTGGAAGGGGATGTGATTTCTTACGCCACGCGCCGACGTTTGTCTGTGCTTGAATTGTTGCAGCGGGGATCGGATGAAAAGGCTCGCCCGCCAGTTTTTCGGGCCGAGGGCATCTATGAAGCGCCTGAACCCAATGATGAGCTCGATAGTTTGCTGCAATCTTTTGCGGCTACAGGGTATGCTGCAGAGGTGGCTGTGAATATGGAAACCGGGCATGTGGCTGTATTGCAATTGGCTGGCGCTGCTGATGTGGGGCATGCCATCAATCCCGAAGGGGTCAAAGCTCAGTTGAAAGGGGGCATGGTGCAAAGCATCAGCCTGACGCTGTTGGAGGAAATGCGTTTTCAACAGGGCGTTCCTACCACCACCGATTTTATGACGTATCCCATCGCCACCACTGCGGACATGCCCCAAAAAATGTTCCCCATCGTGGTTGAAGTGCCCCAATCGACCGGGCCCTATGGCGCTCGCGATCTGTCGAATCATGTGGTAGTTGGCGCTTCGGCGGCTATTGGCAATGCCATCTATCGGGCGACAGGCGTTCGCATCCGACATCTGCCCATCACTGCACAACGCGTTTACGACGCCTTCATGCGCCATCACGCATCGCAAAACTCCTCATAACCATTGCGCCAGATCCACCACGCTGTTCACAATCACATCCGCTTCGTTGAGATCCTGTCTGGCCCCAAAACCGGTTAGCACAGCCACCGACGCTGCACCCGCCGCGCGCGCGGCCCGGATGTCTGCCAGGGTGTCCCCAACCATGACGCATTGGGTTGGATCGGTATTCAGGGTTTCCGCAGCTTTAAAGATGGGCTCTGGGTGTGGTTTGAGACGGCGCACGTCATCGCGCGTAATAATGACATCGAACGCATCCATGAGCTGGTAACGCTGCAGGAAGCGTTCTGTGGACTGTCTGTCTCGCGTGGTCACCAGCCCCAGCTGATAACGTTCGTGGAGGGTGCGTAAAGTTGCGTCCGCACCAGCGACCAGATGAAGTTCGTCGGTTTTTTTGTAACCCAGCATTTTGCGCAGACGTCGCATCATTTTGAATGCGTCGTCATCAAGGTCCACCCTATCCAGGCGAGTCAATAGCCAGGCAGCGACTGGCTCCATGCGCATAATCCAGCGTCGGACATAGACTTCGGCGTCGTTATTGGGGAAGAAGCGATTGATGGGCCCGAAGTGTCGTAAGACACCCTCGATGATTTGTTCGTCAGTTTCAGCCAGGGTGCCATCCAAATCGAAAAGCACGGCAGTCATGGGCTGACCGCGTAACATTCCTTGCCATTGGATGGTTGCGGTTTCCAGAACATTTTTGGTGGGAAAAGGGTCTTGGTCGGTTAATCGGCGTAAAATATACCGTCCTAAGACCCGGGCAGAGGCCAGGACGGGGGCCGCCAACAAGACGCCCAACAACCCAAACTCCACCGCTCCCAAAATGGCTCCAACGAAGACAATGCCAGGATGCAAATTGACGCGTCGTCCCACGATCCGGGGATAAAGGTAAACCTGTTCGAATTGAAAGATAAGTGTGTAAAGGGCTAATACAATGAGGGCAATCATCCAGTTGTCGAGTGGAAGCCAGCTGGAACCGCCAAGAAAAGCGACGATGGTGGCTAAAATGGCTCCCAGGCTCGGGCCAATCGAGGGAATGAATTCCATGAAGCCTGCAAAAATAGCCAACAACAACACATGCTGAATTCCTAAAATCCACATGGTCAGCCCCACCAACGTCCCTACGATGATGGCCAACACCAGGGTGCCCTTGAAGAAACTGCCCCAGATCAGGTTGAGTTCTCGCAGCAAGCGCGAGACATCGCGACGATAGGGTTTGGGCAAATGTTCAAAAAACCAGTTTTCTAGTTTGTAACTGTCTTTGATCAACCAAAATGTGACAACAATGACGAAGGCTACCCAAAACAGACTGGAAAGGACATTAAAGATAGAACGTAGGGCCTGTGAGCCGAAGGTCGAAAGGAGTTGTTGCAATCCGGTTGCAGATTGTAAGAGTATATCGCCCAATTGCAATTCGATGGGCCCCAGCACGATATACATGTTGCTAAGGTTGCTTGCCAGATCGGTGATGGCTTCCATGTCGAATTGCACGCTGGAAGCGATGCTGGCTATGCTGGGGGAGATGAGAATGGGTGTTAAAATCACCAACACCAGAACGGCCAGGAAGACCAACATCACCGCCATGCCCCTGGGCAGCCCTGTATGCCGTACGATCCAGTTTGTGGGTGGAGTTAGCAGGTAGGCGAGCAGCACCGCGATGATAAAGGAGGGAATGGCTTCGCTGAATCGCATCAGTACCCATCCCCCGATCATCAATAGGAGCAGCAAGACGACAAGTTTGGTGGTGCTGGACCAGCCCTGATTCTGCGCGGCGTCTGAGTTCATGAGGGTCCTGTATTTAGCGATTGGTGCAATTAAGGCATAAGCTCAATCTCATTGGGGGGCCAATAGCGTAACCAGGCATGCCCCACAATATTTTCGATAGGGATAGGGCCGAAAGATCGAGAATCAACCGAATTGTTGCGATTGTCACCCATGACGAAGATGTATCCATCAGGGATGGTTAACGGAGGGTAGTTGCCGCGTGGGACACCGTTCACATAAGGCTCCGATAATGGCTTTCCGTTGATGTACACAACGCCTTCCCGAATTTCAAGCGTTTCTCCTGGAAGGCCAATGATGCGCTTGATAAAGTGTTCGTTGTATTGCGGAACTTTGATTACAATAATATCATTTCGTTCAGGCGTATGGAACTTATATGATACCTTTTCGATGATCAGGCGTTGCTGCCCGAAAAGCGTTGGCTCCATGCTATACCCTTCCACGCGTGTCGCTTCGGCTAAAAAGAGATGGATTGCCATGGCGATGATCAGGGCAGGAACAATGGTTCCAAGTAATTCAGCGAAGATGGCGCCCGCCAGGGAACCGTTTTTCTTCGGTGGCGTGGAATGCATTTCGCTTTCCGAAAGCTTTTCCAGCGCTGCAGTGTACCGCTGGGGCTGGTAAGCTGGTGGAATGATTCTGGCATCTGGCGGGAGTGTTCGTTGATGAGGGATCTGCGTTCTCATGACTTTTGATCATAACAGCCTATCACGCAATTTTACAAGAAGCCACGCCGAAGGGGCGTTTCAATTTGGTGGTGTGCTGTAAAATGACCTTTGAGGGCGGCGAGACCTCGAAGGTATGAGCGTCGCTAAAATGCGCTGATTGAGGTTTTGCCCCGATGTTGAAACACACCCCGCCGCGGGTGAAGACGCATCATGAGTGGCTTGAAATCTCCCTTCTTTCGTCGATTTTTTACGGTAAAGAAATTCGTGTACAATCAGGAAGAGGCATGCTTCTCTGATGTGGCATTCATATTGAAAACCTTTCTTCATCGCTTTTACGACAACGTGGTTGATTTTGAAGGGTCGCTGATGTTGCTCCCAATTCTATAACCCATCTCCCCTCCGTTCCCCTTTTCAGGCATCCACATGGCAACGACACTAAAAACGGAAGTCCAGATCGTCCACTTGCAGGCAGGACGTAGGAGTTCGCATGCGCCCACCGCTCGGGTGGTCGAACCCACTTCGGGGATCGCTCCAGCGAAGGGCAAGGGCAATTTGTACATTCTTCTGGAGATCGCGGGAGAGGATTCGGCTATGGTTGCCAGGCTCTACCGTGAGCTCTTGAATCGCATCCAGGAGACTTACTATGCCTCCCAAGGAGATGTGATTGCATCATTGACCGAGGCGATACAATCGGCGCACACTTTTATGCAAGCCTTCAATCGTCGTTATAACGCCGACTATGTGGCGGGCGTCACCTGCCTAGTCGTCGCCAGTCAGGAAGTGGTTTCTGCGCAGGCGGGTCCCACCATTTTGGCGGTTCGTAGCCGGGCTGGTTTGCAATGGTTTTCTCCTTTGAATGATGAAAACTATATTGCATTGGGGGAGCCCGAGACGCCAGCGGTTGAGATCGGTCGCGTGGCTGGCCATGCGGGCGTGGTGATTGTTGCCATGAATAGCGCATGGGCGAACTACCTTGAAGTGCCCCTCATGTTGGAGGCTACGGCCGTCCCTCGGGCCCGAGCCGTGGCGGACCAAATGGCGGGCATCGGTATTGATGCCCAGGAGGAGTTGACAGCGCTGGTTGTGACGTTGAATGAAGCTGTAGGCACTGGTCGCGATGTTGGCCTTAAGCCTGAACAGTTGCCTCAAGAGGCGGAGGCCGCCACGCCAAGCATCGAGATGCCCATGGCGCCAGAAGAAGCGCCTACGCCTGAAGAAGCGCCCATCGAAGAGGAGGTGTTGGATTGGGAGGCTGTTTATGACATGCCCGAAGAGGCAAAGCCAGAACCTGCTTCTCCCGAGAAAAAACGGCGATTGGCGGGCGTCAACAAACTTCGTCGGCGCATTCCCAAACCCAAACTTCAAACAGCGCCCAGAGCGCCTGCCCGAACACCACAAAAGGCCAAGGTGAAGCCTCCCAGTCGTTTGCCCTTTGTCGTGGCGTTTATCATTATCTTGCTTGTGGGTGTGGGGCTGCTGACCTCTGGCATGTGGTATTACCAAAATATGCAACGCCAGCAGCTTTTAGAAAAGTTCATTGTAGGGTCCACCACCCAATTCAACAAAGCCAAGGAATTGAACGATGTTGAGTTGCAACGGCAATCGTTGAAATTTGCACAAGAACAATTGAAACAGGCCAAAATGCTTGCGCCTGAGGATCCTCGAGTGCGACAGCTTGAGGATCAGATTAAAAATTTTCAGGCGCAAATCAATAAGGTTGTTGGCCTGATGGCAGGATTTGACCTGCCTTTGCAACAATTCGATGATCCCGCATCGAATCCCACAACAGTGTTCGTCAATGGTCTGAGCGTCTACGTTTTGGATTCAGGTCGCGGCGTCTTTGAGCGTTATCAGCTGGATGACGCCACCGGCGATCGATTGGCGACCGGGGTGGAAAATCCAAAAACGCTGTTGAGAACCGGTGAAACCGTAGAGGGACGTACGGTAGGCCAACTCGCTCATGCGATTTGGGCGCCAACAGCTGGCAACCGCACCGTCACCAGTCCGTTGATCATGGATCAGGGAGTGCAGCTCTTTGGCATCAATGAGGGACTCGGACCCGTCAATGTCGCCTTGGCCGATAATCCTGATTTGCAATTTGTCAAAGGACTTTACTTTTATAACGGCAACATCTATCTCTTGGATTCCGCCGGTGGCCAGTTATGGCGATACAGACCCAGCGGCTCCAATTACCTGAACACACCGGAGCCATACTTCCCGGCCAGTGCAAACGTGAATCTGAAATCAGTGATCGATGTGGGGATCGATGGCTATGTCTGGCTATTGTATCCCAACGGAAGCATGCTCAAATTCTTGTCTGGCGAACAAACCCCCTTCGCTCTGGAGCCCGTGGATCCGCCATTAACACAAGCTGTGGCTTTGTGGGTTAATAGCGCCGAAGGGGAATTAGGTCGCATTTACATCGCCGACGCCGCCACCAATCGCGTGCTCGTGTTCGACAAAAATGGAAAATTCCTGGCGCAGCTAACGCCTTTAGAGCATGCCAATGCTTTGGCCGATCTGCGAGATATTTATGTGGATGAGCTGACCAACACCCTCTATTTATTGACCAAACAGGCGTTGTATCTCTCTCCACTACCAGCTATCGACATGACAATGCCTTTGCAAGTGCCATGAATGATGATAAAGCGTCTAGCGTGAGCCCCCCGCCAGGCGAGCTCGAAGCGGGCTTAACAAAATTTTTGATCTACCTGCATACCGAGCGGGGCGCATCGCCCTATACGTTGCGAAACTACGGGCATGAGATCGGTGAATTCATACGATTTGCGGAGGATAAAGGCGTAAACCGGTGGCATGAGGTGGATGTGCCCCTGGTCCGTTCTTGGCTGGCTTCATTACATCGACAGGCATATCATCCTGCCTCCATTGCCCGTCGATTGTATGAGCTTCGATCCTGCTTTCGGTTTTTGTTGCGAGAGGAACTTGTCTCCGACAACCCGGCTGCACGAGTGCACCCCCCAAAACAGCCCCGCACATTGCCCGATTATCTGACCGTGGAGCAGATGGTGGAGCTATTGAGCGCTCCTGATGTGACCAACCCCTTGGGCATGCGCGACGTCGCCATTTTGGAAGTCCTGTACAGTGCGGGTTTGCGTCGTAGTGAGATTATGGGGCTCAACGTCGACGATGTGGACCTGGATGCAAAGCAGCTTCGCGTGTGGGGGAAAGGAAAAAAAGAGCGCATTGCATTCATCGGTGAACCCGCCAAAATCGCTTTGACGCGCTACCTGGTACAAGGTCGCCCCAGGTTGTTAGAGCGCAACCCCAAAGCGGAGGTTAAACCTCCGCGCGCTCTTTTCTTGAATTATCGCGGCACGCCTCTTTCTTCTCCGCGGGCTATCAGCGCTATCTTAAATAAATATTTGAAACAGGTCGATTTGCCACAGCGAGTGACGCCACACACCTTGCGCCATTCCTTTGCCACCCATCTGCTAGAAGGCGGGGCAGACCTCCGGACCGTTCAAGAGCTCCTCGGACATGAAAACTTGCAAACCACGACCATTTACACCCAGGTGACCCTGCGTCATTTGCGCGATGTGGTTGGTAAGGCTCATCCTCACGCCCAGGAAGACGTGCTCGACACGTTTCATAATGAACTTATTGTGAAACAGGTGCAGCAGAACGTTGACCCGAGAATGTTAAGCGAAATTGTGACGCCAAAGCCATCCCCCGACGTGGGAGAGAGCGAAGGGTGATGGCGGATTACGGTGGAGATTGCAAGGCTGATGGGGGCGCGGGCTCCAGGTTGTAAGTTAAGGAGGCGATGCGCCAACCTCCCTGCACCCTTTTGAATGTCCAGCGGTCTCCCTGAGGTGAGCGCTCATCACCGATTTGGGTGGTTGCACGCGCCTCCGCTCGATCGCCGACAATGCTGATTTGCACATCGGCGGGCAGGGCGAATGTTGGATTGCCCGGAAAAACTAATGTAACATAACGATCGAGCACTGCATCCAAACCCTCCCAGCGGGTGTCATCGTTGGGATCGTTTGGCGTGTGTTTCGCGTCGATGATAACTGCGTCATCCAACCAGAGGGCGGCCAGCAGATCGATATCTTTCTCAACAACGCCGCGGCCTTCGGCCTGTAGCAACGCCATGATCGCCTCCTCATCGCTGGCGCCTGGAGGGATCATCTCTGGCAACGGGGGGGGAGGAGCTGACTGGGGTTGTTGACATCCGGAAAACAAAAGCAACGCCAGTAACAAAAACAACCACGGGAGTGTTTTCATGGAATCATCCTGGGGATAGGTGTCTTCAGGGTAATTTATTTCATCAGATTTGAAGAAAGTCTGCAAATGATGCCTTGTCTGGGCTTTGCACCTGTCATCAGCCCCTGCTAAAATGTCAGCCAGTGACGTTTGTATGCGCCTGAGGTTGGATCATCGCTTCCTTCTTTATCTTTCATGACCCTCATGACAGACTTTATTCGTTTTTGGATCATCTTAGAGATCATGGGCATCATCGCCTTGCCATTGGCTTGGCGCTTGTTTCGCGTCTTGCCCGGACGCGGCTACCCATTCGCCAAAGCCCTGGGGTTGCTTCTGACAGGCTATTTGTTGTGGTTGGGAGCAAGTTTCGGTTGGCTACGGAATGCTGCGGGGGGAGCTGTGATTGCCATGGCCATGGTAGCCGGGTTGGGCTTATGGTTGGTGCGCAACCATCGGCAAGCGTGGATAGCCGATCTCAAATCCCAATGGGCGTACATGGTGGGCATCGAGCTTCTTTTTTTGTTGGTGATGATGGGATGGGCGCTCTTTAGGGCCTACAACCCGGAAATTTCGGGGACGGAAAAACCCATGGAGATTGCATTTATCAACGGCGTTTATCATTCATCACAATTTCCGCCGCGCGATCCCTGGCTGGCAGGCTTCGGTATCAGCTATTATTACTTCGGCTATGTGTTGTTGAGCATGTTGGCCCAGCTTTCTGGAGTCGCACCGACCGTGGTTTTCAATTTGGGCCTCGCCGCTATTGTTGCCTTTGCTGTGACTGAGCCCCTGGGATTGGTGTACGCTCTGGTGGTAGGGGATCGCGAAATGTCAGGAAAGACTTTGTGGGGTTGGGTGTATGGTCTTCTCGCGGGCGTGTTTGTGGCGTTCATGGGCAACCTGGAGGTTTTATTAGAAGCTTTGCATGCTCGTGGGTGGTTATCTCCGCAACTGTTACACTTCTTCGATATCAAAGATCTAGCGTCAGCTCCAGTTACTGGGCGGTTTAACCCCGATGTTGGGGGATGGTGGTGGTGGCGAGCTTCTCGCGTCATCCATGACTACAATCTGGCCCGCACCTCTTCTCAGGAGGTCATCGACGAGTTTCCGCAATTTAGCTTTATCTTGGGGGACATGCACCCACATGTGCTTGCCATCCCCTTCGCATTTCTCATGATCGCCGTGGCTATGGCGATATTTTATCAACCCCGTTGGGAGAACAAGGCGGGCGAGAATGGCGTTTGGGATCAAGTGAGGCGAGGGTTTGGCCTGGAAGGATGGGGGCTGCCATTGACCGCGTTGTTGGTGGGGGGAATGGGGTTCCTCAACACCTGGGATTTCCCGATTTACCTGTTTTTAATCACCCTTGCTTATGCTTTGCATCGCGGGTACGATGGACTTGGCCTGGGGAAACGTCTATGGCAAGAGATTGCAGCCGTTTTTGTCTCCTTGGCCGTTCTTGGATTCATCTTTTATCTTCCATTTTATCTGAGTTTTAGCTCTCAAGCGGGCGGCGCTTTGCCTAACGTTATCAACCCTACCCGTTTCGTGCAGTTCTTCCTGATGTTTGGCGTGTTCCTGACTGCATTGGGGTGGTTGCTCCTTGCGGCCTGGCCCCGCTATGCTGTTCGCTGGCGGTTATTCTTCCAATGGTTATTGGGCGTGTGGCTGCTTCCCGCCTTCTTTCTTGGGTTTTCCATCCTCGCCGTGGTCATTGTTCCCTCCTGGCGAGAACGCGTGACGGGTTTGCTTGGCAGTGCAGTTGGTGACATCGTGGCTGCCATTGTGCGACTACGCATCACCACGCCCTTCACATGGTTGATTGTGGGCGTGATGATTGCTTTTGTTGCGGTGTTGCTCCTTCAGGTATGGCGCCGAGATGGCAAGGACGCCGATCTGGAAACTCAGGGAGCCCCCTCTCTTCGCATCCCGGAACAAAGTTTGGTCTTTGCCTTGGCGTTATTTGGCACAGGATTGTTGTTGGTCTATGTGGTGGAATTCGTGTATATCAAAGACACATTCGGCACGCGGATGAACACGGTGTTCAAGTTCTATTATCAGGCGTGGCTGCTGATGGGGGTGGCCAGCGGATATGCGTTGTATTATTTGCATACCCGCGGCCGTCGGTGGCTAAAGGTTGTTGGGATTGGATCGGTTCTGTTGTTGACGATGATTGGCCTGTTGTATCCCGCTTTTGCTATCCCGAGTAAGGCGAATCAGTTTCAGGGCAAACCAACCCTTGATGGCGCAGCATTTTTGCAGCGATATCAACCGGATTTGTACAATGTCATTCAGTGGATCGAACAAAACGTTCCAGAGGATGCTGTGATCGTCGAAGCGCCGGGGCGCTCTTATTCGGATGACAATTTCATTTCCGCCTTTACGGGGCGCGCCACGTTGCTAGGGTGGGGCGGTCATGAATTGCAATGGCGCGGCAGCTATGAGGAGCCGGGGCGTCGCGAGCCTTTGATCGAGGCGATTTATACGAGTCGCGATCCTCAGCAGGTATCACAAATCGTGCAGGAATTCGGCATTTCATACATGATTGTTGGCCCCAAAGAGCGGGCTCGTTATCATATTTCTCCGATAAATGAAAAAGCCTATCTACGCCTGTGGGAGCCCGTCTTTACTTCTGGACCGTATACCATCTATCGATGGAGGGGCGCGAGCAACCCATGATCGATGCATCGGTTGCCTTTTGACATGCTCTCACCAACATCTCGAACTCAAACCGACGAGTAAGCATTTCTATGGCCACTACAACTTTCTCCCACGACAGGACCCGATGGCTAACCCTTGAGCGTTTGGCGTACTTCTTACTCTTTTTGATTCCTACCACGATTCGATGGATCAATCTGGGAACGCGCACCCTGGCGCCAGCAGAGGCGGAAACCGCCTTGCGCGCCTGGCAAGCAAGTCAAGGTCTGAATATCCAACTGGATGCAGGGCAGCCGCTTTTGTTCACTTTGCAAAAATTGACGTTTTTTGTCATGGGGGCCACCGATGCGATCGCTCGCGCCTGGCCATTGCTAGCGGCAGCCGTCATCCCGCTTGTCTTGTATTGGGCGCGACATTGGTTAGGGCGGCGTCAGGCCCTCCTGGCTGCAACGTTTATCGTCCTTTCCCCAACCGTGAACGCGTTTGCGCGTCGAGCCGATGGCGTGACGTTCGCCTTGTTGGGCGCCGGTTTGGCGTTGGCTGGATTATCCATGCTGCACGATCAAAAGCGGGCAGGATGGAAGCCCATCGCGGTGGGCATGGCGTTGCTTTTGCTCAGTGGTCCAGCCGGATTTAGCGTACTGCCACCATTGTTTGTGATCATGCTGCTAAGCATGCGCGATGTACGGTTCCGCACAGCGCCAAAGCGTGAAGATTGGATGTGGTTTGGCGTTGTTCTGGCGTTGGGAGGAACGGCCTTGCTCACACAATTCGACGCCTTGGGACTGACCGCCGTCAATCTCACCCAATGGTTGCGCGACTTTGATTTGAGCCCACAGCAATGGTTGTTGGGATGGGTGCGTCTGGCGGTGGATGAGCCTGTGCTCTCGTTGTTTGGGTTGATCGGTATCCTCTGGGGTTTTCGCAGGCAAGGGCAACCGCGGATTTTCGCGATGGCGGCCATCCTTGCTGGCGCCATCGCCATCCTCCAGGGGCCTGATGTGACCTACAGTCGGTCTGTCGCCGCCTTTTTCTTCGCTTTTCCCGCAGCCTCTTATCTGGTCCATCTCTCATCCAGAGGGGGGTTGCGCTGTTATAGCCTTGAGCAAATTCTTTTGGTGGTAGTGCTCATCCTGCTGGCCTTTCTATCCGCCTATGCGCTGGCATCTTTCGCTGCTTCGGGGGACTTTGCGCGACTCATCATTTTCTTTGTGTCTGTGTTTCTTGCTCTGGTGATGATTGTGATCTTCCTCTTCTTTATTGGCAAGCGGGAGGTGAGCGCCGGTTTACACCTGACGGCATTGGTCCTGACAATGCTTTTTGGTCTCGGCTCCCTCTGGAGTTTAGGATTCAATTCGGTGTTGCCAACCATGGCGCGCGTGTATCCTACGGAGGCATTGCCCGACGTAAAGGATCTGGTGCGCATTTATGGCGATTTAAGCGGGCATCAACGGGGAGACCGTTGGGCTTTAGACATCGTCTTGATGCCGGGAAGCGCTTCTGATGATGTGCTCCAATGGTATTTCCGCTACGGCGAAGATGTTCGCGTTCAGCAAAACATTCCTTCTGATTCGCCTCCTGCCATGATCGTTGCGCCTGAAACTCGCGAATTGATGTTGGATGGTTTTGCTGGACAGCGTTTTGCTTTGTTGACCGATTGGGACATCGGGAGGGTGACGACAACCAATCAAGGAATTTACTGGTTCCTGTTCCGCAGGGCTCCCTTTCCACCTCCCGATGTAGATGCTGTCAATCTTTGGGTCAATCTCAACCTGCTCAGTTTACAACAATCTCCATAATCCTCTTTCATTTATCTCTTATCCCGATGCTTGTCTTCCTAACCGGCGTCAATAGCTTTCTGGGGGCGCATGTGGCCCGCCAATTGATTGCGGATGGTCACACTGTGCGGGGGTTGCTGCGACCTGACAGCAATGACGTGCTTCTGCAGGCCCTGCCCGAGGTGGAACGCGTCATTGGCGATCTGCTGCAGCCCGGCGTCTGGCGAGAGGCGGTGGCTGGGTGCGATGCATTCATCCATGTAGCGGCAGGTTACACCCAAGACCCATCCCTGATTCCGCAGATGGAAGCAGTTAACATTGAAGGAACGCGCTTGGCATTGGACGTTGCGTTGACTGCAGGGGTGACGCGTATAGTGCATGTCAGCACCATTGGAACCATCGGGCAACCAAAGCATGGCGAACTGGCCACCGAGGAAACGCCCTTCAATCTTCCGAATCCCTCCGCCTACGTGCGAAGCAAACGCGCAGGTGAACTAATCGCCTTGGCTTTGGCGCACCAGGGCGCTCCCATCGTCGTCGTGCATCCGACAGCGATGTTGGGACCGGGTGACTGGCGTCCCACGGCCAGTGGACAGAAAGTGCTGGCCTTTTTACATCAGCGCTCCCTGCGTTATCCTCCTGGCGGCATCAATTGGACCCCTGTCGAAGATGTGGCCCGCGGCATCATTTTGGCGCTGCAAAAGGGCCAGCCAGGTCGACGTTACATTCTTGGTCATAAGCAGGGCAACCTGTCAGAGTCACAATTTATGGCGCTCTTAGCCACGGCCAGTGGGCGTCGCCCACCGAAAACCGGTGGTGCGACAGCGTGGCGACAGCTGGTGCGTCGGGTTCTGCGTCGTGGGCGGCCTGATGTCGTTAATCTGGGTGCAGCCCCCTTGCGATTAACCTGCGACCCCTCTCGTGCCATTCACGAGCTAGGCATGCCCCAATCCGATCTTTTGGACGCGGCCCGTCGAGAGATCGTCTGGTATCGAGAGATGGGCATGTGGTGAGGAATTTTTTTGGCCAGATATAACCCTTAACCCCAACCATGCTTAAAACCCCAAGAGGGCTCACGGCTGCCCAACCGTGAGCCCTCTATCAAAAAGGAGGAGAAGAAGAGATTGCCATCTCTGTAACCAAGTATAGCAGTATTTTGGGGAATTTTCTGGACGTGAAACCTACGCTTTCCCTACGGATTTCGCACAGAGATGTCGATGGTCGGTTTGTGAAAAAGACAATGCTGTCGAGACGAAAGGTAACGCACATTGGCAGAAACTAGCCCTTGAAAAAGCGCAGTTAAGCACATGGCGCGGAATCAGAGAGTTGTTCGCACACCTCGAGCCTTGGTTCATCGTTGGCGGTAGAGAGCAGAGAGTAGGCAGTAGGGAAGCCTGCGTAAGTTGACCTGCCACCTGCAAACCTGACCTCATGTCCATTGCGCCCAGCCGGATCATACCTCCGGGGGGCGCGACTGTCACCAACGGCTGCTCACAGATCCGCCTCAGCGTAAGAAGAAGTTTATTTTCAAAGCAATCCAATGGCGGGGCGCCCGCGCCGATACGGATGCAAATAGGAACGCTGATGACACGGATGCTTCGCAACCTAGATGGCTGCAGATGATTTTTACAGATTTTTTCTTGACTTATCTGCGGCTCATCCGTTTCTCTTTGCATCATCTATGTTCTCCAATGGTTATTTTCAAAGCAGCGTTCTACAACCCTCTGGAAATTTGACGATCGTTGACCTCCTCATTATAATAAAATGCTGGTCATGCTTCACAATGATCAGCCATGCCGACGTAGCTCAATTGGCAGAGCAGCGGTTTTGTAAACCGCCGGTTATGGGTTCGAGTCCCTTCGTCGGCTCTAACATTGCATTTTTTACCCTTGGAAGTTTGCGAAAGCAACCCCTGTTTGGTAAAATGGCAATGTTCACCCCCCTGGGTCGGTGTCCCGAGCGGCAAAGGG
>WFTO01000394.1 GCA_015485435.1 Anaerolineae bacterium
CCTCTGCGGGCGCGATTTGGCGTAGTTCTACGGTTCGATTTTTACGATGTCGCCTCGCTGGAACGGATCGTGCGTCGCGCTTGTGAACTCACTCAAACGCCCTTCACCACGGAAGGCGTGCAGGTCATTGCCCAACGCGCCAGGGGCACCCCGCGAGTCGCTCTCCGGCTCTTCAGACGCGTTCGCGATTACGCCCAGGTCCGAGCCAATGGCATCATCACACAGGAAGTCGCCCAAGACGCTCTGGCCCTTCTCGAAATCGACACCCTGGGACTCGACAGCCTGGACCGCACGGTGCTGGAAGCCATCATCCATAAATTCAATGGTGGGCCAGTGGGGTTGGATACCCTGGCAGCTTCGGTTAGTGAAGAGTCGGACACTATCATGGATGTCGTGGAACCTTATCTATTACAGCTCGGATTTTTAGAACGCACCCCGCGAGGACGCATCGCCACCCGCCGGGCTTATGAACATTTAGGCATCCCCACACCCACCGACGCCTCCTCCATCGACCAACCTACACTTTTCGATTAACACAGACATGCCAACGTCCCGCATCGGTTACACTACGCAACGTCGAGACCGCCAATACTTCCTCAAATGGCAAAAAGATTACTGGTTCGCCATTACCATGTTCGGCGGCGAACCTGTGCCCATCTACCCTGACGATCCACTCCATACCCTTTTGCCTACACTTCACGGCGTCATCCTCACTGGCGGCGGCGATGTTCATCCCAAATTCTTTGGCCAGGAAAATCAGGGAACCCAAATGGATACAGTGGATGAAGCCCGGGACGAAATGGAGCTCTTTGTGGCCAGATATGCTGCCGAGCATGGGATCCCCTTGTTGGGCGTTTGCCGAGGCATTCAAGTCATCAACATCGCTTTAGGTGGTGGTCTCATCCAACACATTGAAGGACACGCCCAGGTGGCCAACACCTTTGACGGCCCACCGACGCAACACTTAGTCCACTTGGAGCCAGACTCTCTTCTGGCCCAAACCTTGCAGGTAAACCCCGGGCTTATGGTTAACACATACCATCATCAAGCAGTTGATGACGATGACCTTGGAGATGGCCTACGGCCTGTGGCCTGGTCTCAAGATGGCGTCATCGAAGGTTTGGAACTCGACAGCCATCCATTTTATGTGGGCGTACAGTGGCATCCCGAGCGTTTATATGAACTATCCCCTGAACACCGCCGGCTTTTTCAGGCCCTCATCCAGCCCCATCGGTAAGAAAAAATACTGCAACCTTTGCTTCCTCTGCAGCATCCAAAGAGACGCTGTCAGTCATACTTTACAGGAACCTGACATAGACAATCTCACACTTTCCCACAAGAGAAGCCATTCTCAGCGCTAAATCACACAGCGATCAAACCACCTATGCGACTCATCACCTCAACCGACGCTTGCACCAGCGACGAAACCCAAGCCATCGAACAACCAACGTATATCCCCATTGCAGATTATGATTACGAACTTCCCTCCGAATTGATTGCTCAAACCCCGATTGAGCCACGCGATCATGCGCGTATGATGGTGTTGCATCGCGATTCGGGCGAGATTGAGCATAAGCACGTCTATAATATCGTTGACTACCTGCAATCGGGGGATCTGCTTGTCCTCAACGACACGCGCGTCATCCCTGCGCGTTTGTTTGGCCGTAAAGAAACCGGCGGACAAGTCGAAGTCTTTTTGCTGAAAGAGGTTGAGGAAAGACAATGGGAAGCCCTGGTCAAAGGAAAAAACTTGACCGCAGGCAAGAAAATTTTCATCAGCAAAGCCCATGGACCTGAAGTGATTGCCACCATCGAACAAGCGCTTGAGGGGCCGAAACGCTTAATTCGCTTTGATCGCGACATCAGTCATCTGCTCGATGACCTGGGTCAGATTCCCTTGCCTCCATACATTCACACCCCTCTTGAAGACCCAGAACGCTATCAAACCATTTACGGACGCCGGGAAGGAGCGGTGGCCGCACCTACGGCAGGGTTGCACTTCACTCCCGACTTGTTGATGGCGCTTCGAGAACAGGGCGTTCAATTCGCTTACGTCACCTTACATGTCGGCTTGGGCACCTTCCAACCCGTAAAAGAAGAAAACGCCCTCGCGCATAAAATGCATAGCGAATGGATGGAGCTTAACGCCCATACAGCGCGCCTCATCAATGACACACGGCTCGCTGGAGGACGCATTGTCGCCATTGGCACTACCAGCGTCCGAGTCCTGGAAACGGCCGCCAAGATCGCCCTTGGTCTTGAGCCGAGCGATCCCGCTCCCCCCAACCTGGTTTGTGGATGGAAAACCGTCGCCGCCTGGACAGGAGAAACCGATCTTTACATTACCCCTGGCCATCACTTCCGCGCAGTCGATATCATGCTTACGAACTTCCATCTGCCCAAGTCAACACTTCTGATGCTGGTTTCGGCCTTCGCAGGCAGAGAAACCATTCTTCACGCCTACAGCGAAGCCGTGGCCCATCGATATCGCTTCTTTTCCTTTGGCGACGCCATGCTGATTCTATAACTACTGACGACCTCCATATGCGTTCGGAGGTCGTTTTTGTTTTATGATAAAATCCTAAGCATCCATATCCCCCTCACTCCGTACAAGGATCTACCGAGCACTTATGGCCGCGAATCAGTCATCTCCCCGCCCCGTCCTTTCCATCATCGCCCCGGTTTACAATGAAGAAGCCATCCTCCATGAACTTTATCGGCGAATCACCGAGGTCATGGAGACCTTCGGCGAGCCCTGGGAATTGGTCTTGGTGAATGATGGCAGTTGGGATCGCTCCTATGACATCATGCTGGAATTGCATGAACAAGACCCACGGGTTCACATCATCAATTTCTCACGCAACTTCGGACATCAAATCGCCATCACCGCAGGTATGGATTACGCACAAGGCCAAGCCGTGGTCATCATCGATGCCGACTTACAGGACCCCCCTCAAGTCATTCTCGATCTGGTGGCTAAATGGCGCGAGGGCTATGAGGTCGTCTACGCCATCCGGAGAGAACGCAAAGGAGAAACCTGGTTCAAACTTTGGACCGCCAAAATGTTTTACCGCTTGATCAACAAGATCACTGGCGTCAACATCCCCTTAGATACGGGCGACTTCCGGCTATTGGATCGCAAAGCAGTGGACGCGCTTCGACAAATCCGCGAACATCATCGTTTCATGCGCGGGCTTTCGGTTTGGATCGGATTCAGACAAACAGGAGTCATGTACGTACGGGAAGAACGCTTTGCAGGGGAAACCAAATATCCATTCCGCAAAATGCTCCGCTTTGCCATGGATGGGATCACGTCCTTTTCCTATCTACCTCTGCAATTGGCTACGTACATGGGCTTCACCATCGCAGGGCTAAGCGTTTTGGGCATTATCATGACCATCATCTTGCGTCTTTCTGGTAGCCACGCGTTCGAAGGTCAGGCAACGACGCTGGTGATGGTGCTCTTCTTGGGTGGAATTCAACTGATTTCGTTAGGGATTATTGGAGAATATCTGGGACGCATTTATGACGAAGTCAAAAACCGACCTCTGTATATCGTGGACGAAGCGGTCGGATTCGAACGCCATCACGCTGATCCCACACGTCGCTAACGAGTCGTCCCTCTAACCTATACACTTCACCATCACGCCCTCAACAATCTTCAATCACCACACGTTTATAGTCGGTGCGGGCGCGCGTGGCGGTCAGGATGGCCCAAAGGATTTTGGCGGTTTCCTCCAAGCGGTCATGACGATTGACGACCGCATATTGAAACTTAGGGAGTTCTTCCAATTCCTTACGGGCATGTGCGATACGAATCGCAATTTGTTCCTCTGAATCGGTCTTGCGCTCACGCAAACGTTGGATCAATTCCTCCTCCGTAGCAGTGGTGAGGAAAACAGTCACCGCACCAGGTAGCTTCCGAGCCATCGTCTCTGCGCCTTGCACATCGACCCGCATGATCACATCGACGCCCTTCTTCAAGGGTTCTGTGATTTCACTTTTGGGAACGCCTTTGTAATCGCCATAGACAATGGCATATTCAATGAGTTCGCCATTTTCAATCATCTCGGCAAAACGCGTCATACTCACAAAGTGATAGTCTTTGCCATCGATTTCACCAGGGCGAGGTGGGCGCGTGGTCGCAGTAACGACGCGATGAAACGTCACACCTAACTTTTCCAATGCATCCAGGGCTGAGTCTTTTCCAACTCCCGAAGGACCGGAAAGGATCATCACCACCGGACGGGGTTCATCAGGTACGCCGAAATGTCGAGTTTTTTGAGGATGGGCGTCTTCATTCATATCATGTTTCTCCATGCTGGTTTGAGAGCTTCTATCGCCACAGTATTCTACACAATCTTCTGATATCCTGCGTACTTTGACCTCTCTTTTGGTCGAATCGACCAGACAAACACGCCAAACGTCATCCCAAAGAACACGACGAGGCCTGACAAGAGAGAATGGGGCGACATACAACCCTGGAAAGCAGAGGCAAGAGATGGGAAGAACCAAGTTGTTTGGTGTAAACTAAAGTGTCCTGCATTAACCCGCATAGGAGGCCCGGACTCATGCCCAACACCACCCTGGAACACCCAATCGATTTGGATAAAGTTCTGGAAGAAATCCGACAAGCGCTGGAACAGCACGACTTCCAGAAAGCCGTCGCCATCCTGGAAGAGTATCGTCCCGCGGACCAGGCTGAAATCTTCACAGATCTGACAGATGAAGAACAACGCCTGTTGTTGACCCATCTCTCGCCGGAAGATTCCGCCGACATTTTGGAAGAGCTGGACGATGAACAGGCGCTGGAATTGGCGCGCGAGCTCCCCGATGACGAACTCGTCACCATCATGGACGAGATGGAGCCGGATGAAGCGGCGGATCTGTTGGGTGACATGCGGCCAGAGCGGGCGAAACGTCTCCTGGAAGAACTGGAAGACCCAGAGGAAATCCGGCCGCTATTGTTACACCCTGATGAGACCGCCGGTGGTCTCATGACCTCGGAATTTCTGGCGCTTAGACGACGCATGACCGCGGGCGAGGCCATCGAAGCCATCCGCCAATGGCAACCCGAAGCCGAAACAATTTACTATTTGTTTGTGGTGGATCGATACGGGCGCCTTGTAGGCGTGGTCAACCTCCGGCAACTCATTGTAGCCAAACCAGAAGCGCTGATTCAGGATATCATGAGCGATGACGTCATTTTTGTAACGGCGGACACCGATCAGGAAGAGGTGGCCCGGCTCATGGCGCGCTACGATCTCTTGGCTCTGCCCGTGGTCGACGAAAATAAAATCTTACTGGGCGTTATCACTTTTGATGATTTGGTTGATGTTTTGGAAGATGAAGCCACCGAAGACCTGCAACGCTATGGCGGCGCCGAACCACTGGAGCGGCCCTATCTCGACACCTCCCCCCTGATCATCACCAAAAAACGCATCGGTTGGCTGTTAATCCTTTTTCTTACCGCTACCCTCACCGGTTCGGTCATGAAACTATTTGAACACGAAATTCAAACCATGGTGGCACTGACGCTATTTGTGCCCTTGCTTATCGGCACAGGGGGCAATGCAGGTTCGCAGACTACAGCTACTATCATTCGGGAATTGGCCACTGGCAACGTAGAACCGCGAGACGCGTTACGCGTGTGGTGGCACGAAGCCCGCGTGGCCATTCTGTTGGGCATGGGAATGGCCATTCCAGCGTTCATCCGGGCCATCACCTGGGTCGATAACCCCATGCTGGCGTTGACAGTATCTGTTGCCATTGTCGTGTTGGTCCTGTGGGCCACAGGCGTTGGCTCGCTATTGCCTCTTGTCGCCGCCAAATTTAACATCGATCCAGCGCTGGTCTCTGGCCCGCTCATGAGCACCATGGTCGACGCCACAGGCCTGATGATTTACTTCTCCATTGCCAAAGTCTTGCTGGGGCTTTAATGCGCTCCGCAGACCGTATCGATGCATGATGTCCAACTACATTCTGTTTTACAAACCTTTTGGCGTGCTCACCCAATTTACCGATGCGGAAGGACGCCCTACCTTAAGCGACTACATTCAACTGCCGGGCGTGTACGCAGCCGGGCGATTGGACAAAGATAGCGAAGGGTTGCTGCTTCTTACCGATGATGGCGATGTCCTTCATCGGGTCACCCATCCCCGCTGGAAATTGCCAAAAACGTACTTGGTCCAAATCGAAGGCACCCCAAATGAAGCAGCCTTGCAACAATTGCGCGAAGGCATCGTGATCAAAGGGAGAAAAACCGCGCCTGCGGAGGTCACATTGCTCGCAGAACCACCGACATTGCCGCCAAGAGCCGTACGCAACTATCATCCCACGCCCTGGCTGCAGATCGTGCTTCGTGAAGGACGCAAACGTCAGGTGCGCAGAATGACCGCCGCCGTTGGACATCCGACCTTGCGACTGGTTCGTATCGCCATTGGCCCACTCTCCCTGAACAACCTGCAGCCGGGCCAATGGCGCCATCTCACAACACGCGAACGAAACGTACTTTTCCATGCACTGGGGTTAACCCCTGATAACAGACGATCGCGTCGGAGCGCTGGCCAACGCCCCGCACGGCGAGGCAAACGGAAGCCGCGCACATAATTCTCAATCGCACCGTCAGCGCATCCCCTCGACCATAAAGCCCTGAACAATCTTACAGATAGCCATTCTTTCTTCGCATTGCGACCACTCAGGGCTTTTGTTATAATGCATTGAACGAACACATGAGCTAACCACCTCACCACATGTGAACTAACCATGGCCAAGCGCTCCTCAGCGACGAAATCATCCTCTAAAAAGACTGCTGGAAAAACAAAGCGTTATTCCGCCACCAAGAAAAGCAGTCGCCGTTCGACCAAGAGGAAACGCAGCACCCGGAAAAAGAAATCGAGCTGGCAAAAATTCATTGAATCCCTCATCAGTGGTCAGACGCTTGGGGTGAGCCTGGTCTTGATCGGGATTTTCACCCTACTCGCTCTCTTGAGCAGCCAACGGGGCGTGCTGACCGCCTGGTGGATCGATGTGATGAGCCTTCTCTTTGGGGTTGGGGTCTATTGGCTACCCCTCGTGCTTATCATCTCTGGCATGTTCCTCTTTCTCTTTAGCCAGGGATATCGCGGGTGGTTTCATGCGGTCCGATTTTTTGGATTTTTGTTGTTCTGGGCAGCATTGCAGGCGCTAATCCACCTGATTGGCGTCACAAGAAACGCAGACCTGGTTTCACCACGTCCGGGAGATTATGGTGGGCTCATGGGGTGGGGCCTCACCCAAACGCTCATAACCTCGATGGGGCCTTCTCTGACCGGATTCATCATTTTGATTGGCATGATGGCCGGCATTCTCTTGATGCTGGGCGTGAGTTGGAGCGCACTCAAGGATGGATTGGTCGTCGGAGTACTAGCCCTGGTAAACGCCATGAGCGCATTTGGCCATTGGCTGCGAGGACGCACGCCATCCTGGTCGCAACGTTTGCGCACAGGCTGGTCGCAGCTCAAGGGCAAAGCAAAAACCCTACGCTCTTCACCGTTCCGCAACCAATCTTCGCCCACACCCGAGCCGACGCCTTCCGGCGGCGCGGTCAGCACCTTGCCCACAGAAACCACCTCAACCGCCCTAGAAGCGCCAGCCGACCCCTCGGTGCGGATCATCGGCGCGAACGATACAGAATGGCGCTTACCGCACATCGAGGATATTTTGGAAGCTGGAGGATCAGGAGAGATCACCGAGGAGGATTTGGCTGAGCGGGCGCGCATTATTGAAGACACCCTCAATGCCTTTGGCGTGCCTGTGACCGTGGTCGAGGTCAACAAAGGACCGGTGGTCACCCAATTTGGGGTCAAGCCCGGGTACATCACTCGCAAGGTTCGGGGCGAAGAACGACGCATGAAAGTGCGCGTGAGTAAAATTCAAGCGCTGGCCAATGACCTTTCCCTGGCTTTGGCCGCGTCGCCCATTCGCATAGAAGCGCCCGTGCCAGGTCGAGACATCGTGGGCATCGAAGTGCCCAACCAATCGATCACCATGGTGAC
>WFTO01000395.1 GCA_015485435.1 Anaerolineae bacterium
GCAGGTCTGCCCATTTTGACATGCTGGCCACAGGACGGAGGTCCTTACATTACGTTGCCTACCGTCATTACTCGCGATCCGGTCACTGGCGCGCGTAACGTGGGCATGTATCGTTTGCAAGTGTATGATGAGCGCACCCTGGGCATGCATTGGCAATTGCATAAAGGGGGGGCGGAGCACGAACGGGAAGCGCGCGAGCTTGGCCAGGAAAGAATTCCGGTCGCCATCAGCCTTGGCGGTGATCCCGCGGTTGTATGGTCGGGAAGCGCGCCTCTTCCCCCGAACGTAGATGAATTCCTCCTTGCTGGATGGCTCCGTGGCAAACCTGTGGAGTTGGTGAAATGCGTCAGCCAGCCTCTTGAGGTGCCCGCCAACGCCGAGATCGTGATTGAAGGGTGGGTGGACCCCCATGAACGACGATTGGAGGGGCCTTTCGGTGACCATACAGGTTACTACACCCCACCCGATCCCTATCCCGTGCTCCACATTACAGCTGTTACGCATCGTCGCGATGCGATCTACCCGACGACCGTGGTAGGCTTGCCTCCGATGGAGGATTACTGGATGGGCAAGGCCACAGAACGCCTCTTCCTGCCGCTGATGAAGCTCTTCCAGGGGGAGATTGTGGATTGGAATATGCCTGCCGCGGGGGTGTTTCATAACCTGATTTTTGTTTCGATCAAGAAGCGTTACCCAGGTCATGCGCGCAAAGTCATCAATGGTCTGTGGGGCATGGGGCTTATGGCCCTGACCAAGGCCATCGTCATTTTTGATGAAGACGTTGATGTGCAGAACGAGCAGGAGGCCTGGTTCCACATGTTGGGAAATGTGGATTGGTCGCGAGATGTGGTGATTCAGGATGGGCCGGTCGATGCTCTGGATCATGCAAGTTATCATTTTGCGTTTGGAGGAAAAATCGGCATCGACGCGACTCGCAAATGGCCCGAAGAGGGTTATACGCGAGAATGGCCAACATTGGTCAGCATGAACGAAGAGATTAAAGAAAGGGTCTCCCGCCGATGGGGGATGTACGGCTTAGACGTTTGATGTTGTCTCCGTAGCCGCGCACAAAAATTTCAGTCTGCGACCACCTCGGTGGCGAAGCCATAGCGACATTGATATAAACGGGCTACTTGGCCCCGATCTTTCTTTTCCTTCCTCTTTTCACATCTTAGGAGGCATGCTATGACGGATGAAGGACGCAAACTTCCCTGGCTTCTCTGGTTGATCTTCATGTTGATAGGCGCAGGCCTGACCGTGGTTTTGCTCCTTGGGGAAGGGGATGCGGATGCGTTGTCGCCTACTGGCTGGGTCGCCATGATCGTTGGCTTTGCTCCATTGATTGGTGCGCAGTTGCTGTTGGGTATTCCTTCGGCGGCGGAGAAAGTGCAACGATGGCTGCACACCACCCGCCGACCTCTTTTGCACACCGCTGGCGGAGTGACGTTCCTGTGGTTGATCGTTCAGCTACTTTCTGGTGAGTTCAATCCTTACACCACCGTCATCGTGGCCTTTGGATTGGCTGCCGGCTTGGGGGCTTTGCGACAGATCCAGCGGGGACAACGGGGGTTGACTTGGGTGGATGTGGCTGTGTGGATGCTGTTTTGGATACCCTTTGATTTGCGTTGGATCTATGAACTGGGCGGGGATTACAACTGGTGGTCGGTTGCACTCTCGGTGTTGGCTGTGGTGGGTTGGTATGGTTTGCGAGACTTGCCCGAGTTCGGATACCGCCTTGTGCCTCAATGGCGAGATATTGTGATAGCGCTCGTTGCGACCGCCGTATTTGCTGCAATTGTTATCCCCATTGGTTTGGCCATTGACTTTCTCACCTGGCCCCCATCGAAATCACCCCAATTACTCACCAGCGTTCTTATGTTTATAGGAATATTTTTGACGGTCGCCATTCCTGAGGAGCTCTTCTTCCGTGGCATTTTACAGCACGGCTTAGATCAGCTTTATCAGCGTCGTTGGTTGACGCTATTGGCAGCTTCCTTTCTTTTCGGACTAATGCACTGGAATAATGTCGATGATTTGACGACCAAAATCGCCTATGTCGCCCTGGCCACGCTGGCTGGTGTTTTTTACGGTTGGACTTATCGACGTAGTGGAAATAATCTTCTGGCGCCGGTGCTGACCCATACCCTGGTTGATGTGATCTGGGCGACGTTTTTACAATGACACACTGAGTCAAAGATGCCGGGTGGTGGGCTTCCGCCACCCGGCCCTTGTTTCGAATTATCGTAATCTGGTCTGAAACTCGGCCTGAATGCGTTGCAGTATCGTTTGCACCTGCTCGACGCTCAGCATTCGCACTTTGGCGATCTCCTCGATACTCAGCTTTCCTCGCGTCCACAGGTCGAGCAATATGCGGCTTTGTTCTGGCAAACGATCATAAAGATGGGCCAGAATGGCCCGTTGGCCGTTGTCGGCTTTCACCAGGCGCCGATCAAGGCCTAATGTTGCCATCAATTCCTCTTCAAAGCTATCTTCGAGCAATACCAACTTTGGTTCCTGCGGCGCCAATTCGGCGTCGTCCAGCTCCTCCACGAGTAGAATGTCTCCGTCTGCATCCACGGTGATAAGCGGGATCTCATCCATGAGTTTCAATTCATCCGATAAAAGCTCTTCAAGGCTCACGGCATTGCGATGCCAGGCCTCATCCTTCAACAACTCATCCAGACGTTCATTGGCTAGCTGGAATAATTTGATCCGAAGAGCCTGCTCATCTGTTGGTATCGCTTCAAAATGTTCATAAACGTGCAGCAAGACGTCGTCAAGGACATCTTCTGGGGCATAGAGTCCAGGGGGGATCAACCGACGACGTTCCGCAGAGAGAAGCCGTTGTCGAATATAGTTGCGTAAGCCCGGGGCGATATGTTCTAGCTGTTGGTAAAAAGCGCGTTGGTTTGCTTGCGCTTTGTGTGACGAAAGAGCTGTTGTTCTATCTGCCATGGCTTTCTTCTCCGAATTGAGATGGTTTGAGACATAAGTACGTGAGTATCTTTCCGTGGGATGACCACATGATCATGGAAAATCGTTGGGGTGTTTTGGCGTTTGTGTGAGATGTGCGGTCGCTGGTTTGCTGGTCATCCGGAAACGCATTGATTACAGCACACTCCCATTTTACATCAGTTCATGCGAATTGCGATGAATTGATGTACACACATGAGCTTTTTGGCTTATGAAGCCATGGTTGAGGCGAAGGATCCGCCTCCTACGATCAAAGGTATGGGCGTTTTGTTGACTTCCATGAAATCGGAGATAATTGATCTTGATTCAATCCTCCGGGAATGCGACTGTTTCTTATGAACCATACTGCCCCCAAACTCCGACCGCTCCAGATTCAAACGATTCAGCACGCAGGCGATCCTGCGCTGTTATTGCAAGATCCATTTCATTTAGCGGATGAATATTTGATTTTGCCTCAGGTATATGGTCCAGTCCTTTATCTTTTAGATGGCACTAGAGATATCTCAGGTATCCGCAGAGATCTGTCGCGATTGTTTGGAATCCGGGCCGAATTAGGAGCCATAGAGGAGCTGTTGGCCGCGTTGGATCAGCTATATTTGTTGGAAAACGAGCGGTTTGACAGCGCCTATCAGAAAGCGCTCGCGCGTTACTATAAGATGCCTCATCGCCCGATGTTGATCGCTGGCCAGGGATATCCTGAGCAGTCTCAGGCGCTAAAGGCTCAATTTGATGCTTATCTGGCAGAAGTCGAACCGATCGCGCCCATGCCTTCCTCCGGAAAGCTGATTTTGAGTCCGCATATCGACTATGCGCGCGGGCATGCTGTGTATGCCCGGGTGTGGAAGGAGGCGGAAGCGATGGCCAAGGCGGCGGAATTGGTTATCATCTTAGGCACCGATCACTATGGTGGTCATCACCTGGTGACCCTAACCAGGCAAAGCTATGCCACGCCTTATGGGATTCTGCCCAATGATCAACTTTTGGTAGACAGACTAGCCCGGGCCATTGGTGAGGAAAACGCATTTGCAGGCGAATTGTATCATCTAGGTGAGCATTCGTTGGAGCTTGCTTTGGTCTGGTTGCATCACATGCGCGGCGGAGCATCTGTTCCCACGGTGCCTATTCTGGTTGGGAGTCTATTGCCTTTTTTGGATGTCCCCAGCTCTCCGGCTGAACATCCTATGTTGGCCCGTTTTTTGGCTGAATTGCGAGCGATTTTACGCGAGCGCCCCAATACGTTGTTGGTGGCATCGGGGGATCTGGCTCATGTGGGGCCTGCTTTCGATGGCGAGCCTGTCGATGAGAACAAGTTGGCGCAAATTCGCAAGCTGGATGATGAAATGCTGGATTATCTATCGTCTGGAAATGCCGAAGGCTTTTGGCAAGTCATCAAACGGGTTCGGGACGAACATAACGTGTGCGGTGTGGCTCCATTTTATCTAAGTTTGAAGGCCGCTGGTCCTGTAGAAGGACGCCGCGCCGGCTATGCCGTTTGCCCCGCAGATGAGGAGGGCGCTTCGGTGGTGACCATTGGTGGCGTGGTGTTGGGTTGACACAGGCATCGACTCGTTTCTCCTCTCGATCCCGGCTCTGGTATAATAAGCGCAAATCAATTCGATGCCTATCATTACTTCTTGCAATGGAGCGAGTTATCATGGCCGAACAGACGACGTATTGGACCACCTTGTGGGTTGACAGTATCGATCGTAAGGACTGGGAGAAACGCGCCAGGGAAGCGCTTGAGTTGGATGGTGTCGAAGATATTCAGATTGATTCAACAAGTGGAAAGGTGGAAGTGCGTTACGATTACAAAGAAATTACGCCCTTTCATCTCCACACCCATCTTCGCGCCGCTGGCCTTTAGGAACGCCTTTCTGTCTCCCAGTCAAGACGCCCCCACGTCCGTGGGGGCTTTTTTTGAAACCCGATCCGAAAAATGTTCGTAACAAAGATGAAGTCCTTAACAAAGGACGCCAATTCCCATGGCACAGTGTGCAAAAGAAAAGCACATTGAGTTCATGCTGGCTTGGCAACGCCAGGTGGACGCAATCTACTATAGGGAGGTTTCGATGTCCAAGAAAAAGCTTTATCGTTCTCGTGAAAATCGTATGATCGCCGGCGTGTGTGGAGGATTGGGTGACTATTTTGACATTGATCCCACACTGATTCGGCTGGCCGCGGTTTTCTTCTCTTTGTGGTGGGGTGGGGGCGTCTTGCTCTATTTGTTGGCCTGGTTCATCATCCCAGAGGCGCCTGAATCGTCCGATCAGATGCTGTTGCCTTTCGATCAGACAGACGACGGGAGGGAGCCTGCTGTTGACGATGAATTGTAACAAACAAAAGGCCTCCATCCAACGGAGGCCTTTTGTTATAGCGATTGGCGTTTAGCGCCGCAATAGCGACAGAAGCGGTCCTCTGGTCCAAACTCTTTACCACAATGCCTACAGAAACGGTCCAGGTTGCGCGAGGCGCTTTGGATCGGAACCTTTGATGAGGTTTTTTTCTTGCGTTTGTTGCGAGGAGATGGAGGAGGGGATGGTGATTCGAAGGGTTCTTCTTTGTCTCGGGTCATCCACAAACCAACAATGCCCCCCAAGATAAGAAGCACCGCTGCGACCCCTAACAAGAGGATCCAGGGGTTGATGCCTGAGGTCGTGGTGGGGGACTTTGCCGGAGATGCAGGCTCTTGCTCTGGCGCGGGGGTCGCCTGCAGGAGGGCGCCTGTATTGGCATTGGTTTCTGGTACGGTCAAGGCCCCGCTTGGGTTGAGATACGTGATCTGTTGACGAATGGGCTGATCTTTTATCTCGCCCAACGCTCGCTGGAAGAGATGCGCCGCATCTTGCGTGGGACCCGACTCATCAGCCGGGGGATCCATGACAATATCCTTGCTGCTGGGCGGAAGCAACACTTCGATGGTGGTCGTTTTTACATTTACGTACCCGGCGGGTAGTTCGAAGTCAATGATACGCTCATTACCATTAATGGCGAGGGGCGCATAATACTCCACCCTGAAGATGGGGTGTTTGGGGGTCATGACCAAAATGCGGGTATCATCGGTCCCCTTTTCCTCTTTCCATTCATTGGTCAGGAGTCGCCCGGTGTTGTCCGCGGTGGCGACAGCATTCAGCTGAGCGTCTAAAGGTATTGGGATGCGGATCTCGCTTTCTGGGTTTGCAAGCTCTCCATCAATGATGACCAGCAGCCTGGGATCATCATATTCTGGCCAGAATTTGATATGCAGCCAGTTCAGGTCTACCGGACTCTGAGCGCTTGCCTGCCCAATGACGAGGAGGAGAAGGAGAACGGCAATAGCTGGGAAGGAGAAGAGTCGTAGCGTTTTCATGCCGCTTAGTATAGCATGGTTATGGAAAAGGGTGAAGAAAAAGGGAATGCGGTTTGCGGACGCATTCCCTGAGGGTGAAACAGCTTACAGTAACGTCAGGGGAACGGTGATTCGGTCGGGCGGCTTTAGCATTCGCTGTATCCGCAATTGATGCATTTTTTGCAACCTTCGATGTTGAGAAGTGTGGCCTGGCCGCATTCAGGACAAAGATCACCGATTTGATTCAGAGGCAGTTCCAGTTGTCCGGGAGGGGGAAGCTCTGCGGCTTCAATTTGTTGAGGTTCGGAGGATTGCAAGAGTTCCTGGTCATGCAGATATGCATCCAGCACCTGGGCAATGGCGTCGGGCAAGGAGCGTACTCGCTGAGGACCGAAGCCCAAAGGCCGTCCTCCGCCTATGCCTGCAAGCTGATAAATCACCTGTTGCAAACGTTCGGTTGGGCTGAGATAGCTGGGCATGCGCAAGATATAGCTGATGAGTCTGCCCAGGGCTTCGGACACAGCAGCCACGTCGGACCCTGCCTTGCCTACATTTAAAAAGACTTCGAAGGGTTCGCGTTCTTCGGTTTGGTTGATGGTGATATACGCGGTGCCCAAAGGCGTTTCCCGACGATAGGTGAGGCCCATCAGGCGTTGCGGGCGAGGGCGTCGTTTGGGAGTAGGCATGACCTCGGCGGATGCGTTTTCGTTGGGGGCTTTGGCGCCGTTTTTTCCATGTTTTTTGGCTTCGGCAACGGCTTTCGTTTCTAACACGACTTCTTGTCGACTTCCTGTGACATAGACGGTGATGCCTTTGCAGCCCAATTCCCAAGCCATTTTGTAGGCGCGTTTTACGTCGTCTACCGTGGCGTCGGGCGGGAAGTTGATGGTTTTGGAGATGGAATTGTCGACAAAGCGTTGCAGCGCGGCCTGCATGTAAACATGTTCTTCTGGCGTAATGTCCATGCTGACCACAAAGGTATGCTTAATGTGGTCTGGCAACTCGTTTACATCCTGGCAAGTGCCATCATGCATGACTTGCTCGATGATTTTTTCCTTTTTCGCTTCGTCAATTCCTGCTTCTTCAAGGGCTTTCTGGAATAAGGGGCTGATGTAGGTCAAGGGCACATCGCCGTCCGCCTCTTTGACGTAGCGCGTATAGGCCAGGGCAAAGACCGGTTCGCACCCATATCCTTCACAGCCAGTGACGGTGCCGATGGTGCCGGTAGGAGCAATGGTGGTTTGGGCGCCATTGCGTATGCCATAGGTCTTGATGCCTTGAACTATCTCTTCCCAGTCGATGGCTGGGCGATCAAAATCGCGAGTATAAGGGAACAGGGGCTCTGGAGGCTGCCATTTCAGGTTATCTGGGTCATAGATGGAGCCTTTGATCGCTGGGAAGGGGCCTCGTTCTCTGGCTAGAGCGATGGAGGTGCGCATGGCATGGAAGCGGACGAATTCCATCAATTGTCCGGCCAGTTCCAGAGATTCTTCGGAGCCATATCGGACGCCCAGGGCATACATGACATCGGCCAGCCCCATAATGCCCATGCCAATACGACGCACCCGATGAGCCGCTTCTTTGAGCTGGGGCACAGAGGGCACATAGGCGTTCATTTCGACCACATTATCCAGGAAATGAGTGGCCATCTCGACGGTCTCTTGCAGTTTTTCCCAGTCAATGCGCCCATCCTCCGTCAGATGCTGGGCCAAGTTAATGGAGCCCAGGCAGCAATTTTCGTAGGGGCCAAGCCATTGTTCGCCGCAAGGATTGGTGGCCTCTAATGTGTAGAGATGGGGAACAGGATTAGTGCGGTTGGCAGTATCCAGGAAGAGAAGTCCGGGTTCGCCATTACGATGGGCGTAGAGGGCGATTTTATCGAAGAGTTCACGGGCGTTGATGGTCTTCCAGACTTCGCCAGTACGGGGATTGATCAAATCAAATGGCTCTCCAGCATCCACCGCTTTCATGAACGCGTCGGTAATGCCTACGGAGATGTTGAAGTTGGTCAGTTTGCCCTCTTCGGCTTTCGCTGAGATAAATTCTTCGATGTCAGGATGATGGACATTTAAGACGGCCATGTTGGCGCCTCGTCGGGTGCCGCCTTGCGCGATGACATCAAAGGCTCGATCGTAAGCCTCGAGAAAACCTACGGGACCGGTGGCAATGCCTCGCGATGTGCTTACGCGGTCGCCACGCGGGCGCAGACGACTGAACGAGAAGCCATTGCCGCCACCTGTTTGCTGGATCAATGCTGCGTTGCGGAGTGTCTGAAAGATGCCATCGGGATGTTTTCCCATGTCATCTTCAATGGGAAGGACAAAGCAGGCGGCTAATTGCCCCAGGGGCGTTCCTGCTCCAGTAAAGGTGGGGGAATTGGGGAAAAATCGCAAGTGGGTGAGCATTTGATAGAAGGTTTTTGTGGCTTTTTCAACATCTCCCCCAAAGATGGCCTCCCCCTTGCCAAGATGATAAGCCACGCGATAAAACATTTGCGCAGGAGTTTCGATCGGTTCCCCGTTCAAGCCTCGGCGGAGGTATCGTCGGCGCAGCACCTCAAGGCTGTTGCGACTCAAGTGGATATCTTCATCCCGAACGTAATCGGGATACGAAAAGGTTTCGGTTTGCGTACTGACGGCCATTTGAATTTACCTCGCTGATGAAAAGAGGAGATGATAACACCCCGCGAAGGCCAGAGTGGCCAACGGTCGAGGAAAGCACAGAAAGCATGCGGGAGTGGACAAACCGCGGTTTTGCCCACTGGCCCCAATTTATGCTGGACGTCCAACTAGATTTTCAATCACAGCCTGCACCGCATCCAGATCGGGTAGTTCTAAATACACTGTAGCAAAGCGAATATAGGCCACGGGATCGACTTCTTGTAAACGGTCTAATACCATGTTTCCAATCACTTTGCTGGGAATTTCCGCCTGGCTCGCATTGTAAACGTATTCCTCTATCTGTCCGACGATTCGCTCCAGCTCATCCATGGCGATAGGTCTTTTGGCGCAAGCCATACGAATACCATTCAAAAGTTTGGTTCGATCGAAGGGCTCCCGTCGCCCATCCGATTTGATGACATGCACCGCGACACTCACCTGCTCATAGGTTGTGAATCGTTTATTGCAATTGAGGCAAAGCCGACGTCGGCGGATGCCATCCCCTGAATCTCGCGTGTCTAATACTCGAGATCGGGTATGGCCGCAAAAGGGACATTTCATGGCAATCGAAGTATGGAGGATGGGATGTCTGAAGTTGTTTGTAACGTGATCGCGGCAGATTTCTCAGGGATAATCCCAAGACATCCCGAATGTCTGTTATGTACCAGGTACTAGAAGACAACCATGCACAAGATATAGTCATTCGCGTCCCAACAAACACAACATCTTGTTTGTTGGGGTGAAAAGTATATCATCGAAATTCGCTCTGTACAAATTCGGCTTATAGGGGCGGGTTTTCTGTGCAAGATAAGTGCATGCTGAATGCGATGAAATGAATGGGCAGTTTTGCTGTAAAATTTGTCGGATTATTTTGAATGCCAACCCCTTTTCTTTTCATTCAGCGTTTTTATGGGTGAAAAATTTTTAATGGGCGTCTGACGGAATGTTCGCGATTAAGGTTTACGACAACGAATATGGAGAAAATAGGGCCAGACCCTGGCGTCAGCTATGTGTGGACATACGGCAATGGTTTCTTCGTTGGGAAAAGGTTCGCCCACTCGTTCGATCATCAATCCGGCATCGACCAGTTGATTCAGCCATGCACTTAATGGTTGGGTAAATCGAGGAATCTGAAAAGCAGGCCATTGGTTGCGAATTTCCTCGGGAGCACTGCTGAAGGTCCATTCATCAATTGCTCCCTCCAATCGTTGAAAGTAGCCTCCCAGTTCGATCGCTTGCACTGCGCCTTGTTTATCTTTTCTTTTTCTGTGGATGGGAGTATCAGAACATGGGTGCGAGATGGAGAATTGCAGGAAACCCCCCGGTTTGAGCACGCGGTGGCATTCTTCCAGGACGTGAGAGGGCTGCGGAATGTCCATCAGGCTCATAAATGCCGTGATGAAGTCGAATGTATTCGCTGCAAAGGGGAGGTGGGGTCCGCTTCCCTGAATGTAGTTAATGCCCAAAGGTTTTTCGAGTTCTGTCTGGCGCGCATATTGTAAGAAGCGACTGGCAATGTCGATGCCGATCATGGTTGCGCCTTGTTGGGCCAATAATCGCGTGTTGTGGCCTTCTCCACACCCCAAATCCAGTCCCAAGCGCCCTTCGACATCGGGAAGCATGGCGAGGAATGTAGGCGTGTTCAGGCAATCGCGATAGACATCGTAACCTGCACGCGCCATGGTCGTCCATGCCTCTGCATTTCGGTTCCAGTGCTGACCGACGCGAATCGTATCCATAAGCTGATTTTAGAGCAGGATGATTTCCTTTGCAACCCTCATGCCTGCTACAATGCTTTCATCTTTTTTTCAGGAGAGTTGCATGTAATGGCTTTGATTCTTGCGTCTGCTTCGCCCCGTCGACGGGAGTTATTGGCTTTGTTGGGGATTCCCTTTTGTGTTGATGTGGCGAATATTGACGAACGTCGCCTGGAGGGAGAATTGCCTGAGACCTATGTTCGTCGTTTGGCCGAGGAGAAGGCGCTGGCTGTGGCACAGCGACGACGCGAGGATATCATCCTGGCCGCGGATACAGTGGTCTTTTTCGAAGGACGGATTCTAGGGAAGCCGAAAAACGGGGAGGAGGCTTGGCATATGTTGCATGCGTTACGAGGGAAGAGGCATGAAGTTATCACTGCGGTGGCATTGTGGTTTGCCGGCCAATTGACATCGGAGATTGACCGAAGTGTGGTGTCGATGCGTTTCTATAGCTATGCAGAGATCGCCGCCTATATTGCCTCAGGGGATCCAATGGATAAGGCGGGCGCTTATGCAATACAGAATCAGCAGTTTCGGCCAGTGGCCCAACTGGAAGGATGTTTCGCAGGGGTGATGGGGTTGCCATTGGCTTTGGTGGTGAAGTTGTTGGGCGAGGCAGGAATCGTTCCAGCGAGCGATTGGATCGATGGATGTCAAGCCCTTACTGGGAGCTGTTGTCAGTTCTATACGGAAGAGAAGTCGTCAGTCAGGCATCCGAAAGGAAAAACAAAGTTCTGAGTCAACCAAAGTTTGATGGCAACGCCCCATGTGGACGCCAGCATACCTCTGGCGTGAAGTGTCTTAAGAGCTTGAGTGCACTCAGTCAGTGCGTCGGGAACCCTTCATGCCTGCGGCCGCCTGCAGGCCTCCGCTGACAGAGGGCTTTTGCTAGAAAACGCATTCAATACTTGCTTTTCGTTGTAAAATGGTGGTCGATCCCAGCATCGGGCTGGGCGGCTGGATCGCCGGGCTGGTTGCGGCAAAAAACGTGAAATGGTGCAGGCGTTCGTTCAGAACCATTGACGCCGTGACGCTCTCATGATACATTGGAATAAAGCACCCCTTGAAC
>WFTO01000396.1 GCA_015485435.1 Anaerolineae bacterium
GTGTACGAGCAACTACGCACCCTGCTCCCTGGCGATCCAACCATCGTCGCCAGTGGCGGCGCATTGGGACAGTCCCCGGTATGGGGCCAAATGATGGCGGATGTCATGAACCGCCCCATCATTCGCTCCCAAGTCGCAGAGGCTTCTGCACGCGGAGCCGCGCTGCTGGCCCTGGAGGCACTGGGGGTGTTACCAGACGTCACCGCAGCCCCCGACCTGCTGGCAGAGGCTTGGGAGCCGAACGCAGCTCATCATGAGCGTTATCGACAGGGCCTCGAGCGTCAGAAGGCATTGTATGATAAGCTATACCTGTCTCAGTGAACGCCTCGAAAACATCGAGGATGGGGCAGGCCACATTGACAAAACCATCCCATTGCAGGATGATCCAACCATAAATCAAATCGAAAATCGCACACCCCAAAAAGGAATGAAAAATGGCAAAAAATGACATCGGCCTGATCGGATTGGCGGTTATGGGCCAAAATCTGGTCCTGAACATGGAACGAAACGGCTTTTCCGTTTCCGTCTACAATCGCACCAGCTCAAAAACCAAAAACTTCATCGAGGGCCCGGCGGCTGGCAAACAGATAACAGCCACCTACTCGCCCGAAGCATTGGTCGCCTCGCTCAAGCGACCGCGGAAGATCATGATCATGGTTAAGGCGGGTTGGCCCGTCGACGCCGTCATTCAGGAACTGGTGCCCTTGCTGGAGCCTGGGGACCTGATTATCGATGGCGGCAATTCCTTCTTTATGGACACGGAACGCCGGTCCAAGGAACTGGAAGAAAAAGGATTGCTATTTTTGGGGACGGGCGTTTCGGGTGGCGAGGAAGGCGCGCTGTGGGGTCCCAGTCTGATGCCCGGTGGACAGAAAGAAGCCTATGAATTGGTACGTCCTATCTTTGAAGCCATCGCCGCCAAAGTCGATGGTGAGCCTTGCGTCACCTATCTGGGTCCGCGCGGTGCAGGGCATTATGTCAAAATGGTCCATAACGGCATCGAATATGGCGACATTCAACTCATCGCCGAAACCTATGACATCCTCCATCGCGGGTATGGCATGACCAACGATGAACTGCATGAGGTCTTTGCCCGTTGGAACAAAGGCCCGCTGGAAAGTTATCTCATTGAGATTGCGGCTGACATTTTCAAACACAAAGATGAAGAAACCGGCCAATACATCATCGATTTAATCCTGGACGCTGCAGGACAAAAGGGCACCGGCAAGTGGACCAGCCAAAATGCGCTGGACTTGGGCATCCCCACCACAACCATTACCGAGGCGGTCTTCGCACGTGCGCTTTCCGCGCACAAAGAGGAGCGCGTGGCCGCATCGAAGGCGCTGACGGGCCCCGAGGCACGCCCTTCGGGGGATGCCGAGACATGGGTTGCAGCGCTTGAGGACGCCCTTTACGCTTCGAAGGTCATCTCGTACGCCCAGGGTTTCAGTTTGCTACGGGCGGCTTCCGAAGAATACGATTACAACCTCGATTACGGGGAGATCGCCCGTATCTGGCGGGGTGGTTGCATCATCCGCGCCGTCTTCCTCAACGATATCACTGCGGCGTTCAAAGAACAACCCGACCTCCCCAACCTGTTGCTTGCCCCCTTCTTCCGGGATGCCGTGGTCAGCCGGCAGGAGAACTGGCGCAACGTGCTGAAGCAGGCCATCACGATGGGCATCCCCACCCCCGCCATGAGCGCTTCCCTGGCCTACTTCGATGGCTATCGCAGCGAACGGCTGCCCGCAAACCTGATCCAGGCCCTTCGCGACTACTTCGGAGCGCACACCTATGAACGCGTGGACAAACCGCGCGGCCAATTCTTCCACACCGAATGGGTGCACTCGGTCACCGACATCACCGCCGGAACATACAACGCCTGACGCCGCCAACAAAGCGCACCTCATCCCGTGACCTCATATCCGCAACACCAACCATCATGCACATGAAACTCGCCATCGTCCTCTCTACCCAACCTGCCAAATTCAATGCTGTCGCCTTCAAGGGCGATCTCGAAGCCAACGTCGCCAAGATCGCCCGCTGGGGTTACGATGGCGTCGAATTGGCGATTCGCGATCCCAACATCGTGGATGCCGAGGCTATTGCCGCCATCATGGACCGCTACAACCTGGCCATTCCCGCTATTGGCACCGGTCAGGCCTGGGGCGAGGAGGGACTTTCCTTCCCCGACCCCGACCCAGCCATCCGACGCGCGGCCATTGAACGCGTGAAAAGCCATATTCCCCTCGCCGCCCGTTTCAACGCGGTCATCATCATCGGACTGCTGCGGGGCATCGTCAAACCTGGCGTTAGTCAGGAGCAGGCCATGGCCTGGGTGGTAGAAGCCCTGCAGGAATGCAGCGAAGCCGCCGCGCCTCATGGCGTTCGTTTGGCATTAGAGCCCATCAACCGTTATGAAACCACGCTCATCAACACAGTACGCGAAGGATTATCTCTCATCGAACAGGTGGGCGCTGACAATTTCGGCCTGCTCTTAGACACCTTTCACATGAACATCGAGGAGCCGGACATGGAAGAAAGCATCCGCCTGGCCGGGGATCGCATCTTCCACTTCCATGTGGCCGACTCCAATCGCTGGTATCCGGGCGCAGGCCACATCGATTTCCGCAGCCTTTTGCAAACCCTTTTCGAGACAGGATATGAGGGTTTCATTTCTGGGGAATTCATGCCCGAACCAGACGCTGACACAGCTGCGCAACGGGCCATTTCCTATCTCAGAAACCTCCAAACAGACCTGACCAAAACGTAAATCACCTTCTCTCCCCGTCCCTACCTAAAGGAGCGTTTTCATGACGACACACGTAATTCGTAACACCTTTGATATCTCGGACCGCGTCATTGTTGCCACAGGCGGCGGTGGCGTGCTGGTTGGAGCCATGGCCCGCGGGCTCGCATCCGAAGGCGCAAAAATCGCCATTTTGGACCTCTTCCCCGAAAAAGCCGAAGCCGTTGCCAACGAGATCAACGCCGCTGGCGGCGAAGCCATCGCACTCAAGGCCGACGTGCTCAATAAGGCCAGTTTAGAAGCGGCTCGCGATGAGATCCTGGCCAAATTCGGACGCGTCGACGCCCTCATCAACGGCGCCGGCGGCAACAAGGCCCAGGCCACCACCTCACCCGATCTGAGCTTCTTCGATCTCCCCCAAGACGCGTTCAAATGGGTCTTTGATCTGAATTTCATCGGCACGCTCCTCCCCAGCCAGGTCTTCGGCAAGCTGATGGCCGAACAGGGCGAAGGCGTCATCCTCAACATCTCTTCCATGAACGCCTTCCGGCCCCTGACGCGCATCCCCGCATATTCAGCCGCCAAAGCCGCTGTCAGCAACTTCACCCAATGGTTGGCCGTGCATTTGGCTCAAGAATACACCCCCAACCTCCGGGTCAATGCCATCGCACCTGGCTTCTTCCTCACCGAACAAAACCGGTTCCTCCTGCTGGACGAAAACGAAAACCTCACCCCGCGCGGCCAAACCATCATCGACCACACCCCCGCAGGCCGCTTCGGAGACCCCAACGATCTGCTAGGTGCGGTCCTCTGGCTGCTTTCCCCAGCATCCTCCTTTGTAACTGGCGTCGTCATCCCCATCGACGGTGGTTTTTCTGCCTTTAGCGGCGTCTAATCGTCTGCGTCCACCCGCAGCCATTTCCGCACACCATCAGGGAGTCAATGAATGATAGGACAAGGTTTTTTACAACGTACGCTGACCGAAGAGGAGACTCGAGACATCCTCTTTCGCGGCTTCGAAAATGCCCGATTGCAAGACCAACGCGTGTTGATCATCATTCCCGACAGCACGCGCAGCGGGCCCATGCCTTTGATGTTTCGGCTCATCCATGAAGCATTAGGCGACAAAGTCAAACAATTAGATTTCCTTATTGCGTTGGGCACGCACCAGCCCATGTCGCGTCAGGCCATCCTCAAACATTTAGGCGTGACCGAAGCGGAGATGGCCGACCAATATGCCAATGTTCGCATTTTTAATCATGAATGGGCCCAGCCGGGCGTCTTCACCACCCTGGGCGTGATCACTGCCCAAGAACTGTCCTCCTTAAGCGATGGACTATTTAGCATGGACGTGCCCGTGCGCATCAATCGCATGGTCCTCGATTATGATCGACTCATTGTGTGCGGCCCCGTGTTTCCTCATGAGGTGGTGGGGTTCTCAGGCGGCAACAAATATTTCTTCCCCGGCATTGGCGGAAGTGAAATCATTAATGTCAGTCATTGGCTAGGCGCCGTCCTGACATCCTATGCCATCATTGGCATCCGAGAAACCCCGGTCCGAGCCCTGATCGATCGCGCTGCGTCTTTGATTCCAACGCCCACGATGCTGGTGGCGGAAGTCGTTCAGGGAGATGATTTACATGGCCTCTATGTTGGAGAGATGCGCCCCACCTGGGAGGCGGCCGTGGCTCTATCGGCGCAATTGAACATCATTTGGGTCGATAAACCCTTCAAGCAAGTGCTCTCTATCATGCCCACGTTGTACGATGATATCTGGACTGCGGCCAAAGGCATGTATAAATTGGAGCCCGTCATTGCCGATGGCGGCGAGGTCATCATCTACGCTCCTCACATCACCGAGATTTCATACACCCACGGCAAAATTTTGGATGAGATCGGCTATCATGTTCGCGATTACTTCCTGAAACAATGGGACAAATTCAAAGATTATCCGTGGGGCGTCCTGGCCCATTCCACCCATCTGAAAGGCATGGGAACCTATGAGGATGGCGTGGAGAAGCCGCGCATTCAGGTCACCCTTGCCACTGGCATCCCGGAGGAGCGCGTACGCAAGGTCAATCTCAATTATCGGGACCCGGCAACCATTCATCCAGAGGACTTTGCCAATCGTGAAGAGGAAGGCATTCTGCTTGTCCCCCACGCGGGCGAGATGCTATATCGGTTGAGAGAGGATTCGGGTTGACATGGACGCCATGCGCATGACCGGTCTATGTCAACCCACCTCCTCTCCTGACGCCCACCCCTTTTCAGACTCCAAAAACAACGAAAATGGACCTTTCAATCTATCTCAAACCGAACGATGAACCACAACCCCTACCAGCTTTGGCTGAAGACCTGGCGCGACTGACAGGCCTGGAGATTTATCCCCGTTCCATCATCGCCGCCCGAAACGCGCTCTTCGCCCTGGGCAAAAAGGGCGTCGAAAAGAACCTCATTCTCGTGAGCAACCAGGCGCAGCCAGGCATCGAAGGGACGAGTCAATCTGTCGAGCATGGACTCACGGTGACCGTCGCTCCGACCCATGCAGCCAACGCGGCTGCGTTGCGCGCGCTCCTGCCACATCTGCGACCGCGACGACTGGGTTTGCAGACCTCGGCGGGCATGGGGGATCGTCTGGGGTTAGCCACGCCTGGCCACATCCGGGCCACCCGCGGGACCGGCGTCGCCCCCATCCTGGCCCAGCAGTCCATGCGCGAAAACGCACGCACTGGCCGCACTCCGCAGCAGGTGATCGATGACGCCATGTGGGGCGTGTTCCAGGAAGGGTGGTTAGAAGGATACGGCGCGGATGCGGACCACTTGAAAACTACCGAACATATCGACCAATGCGTTGCCGCAGGATATACATTTTTCACCATTGATCCCGGGGATCATGTGGACAATAGTGCACATACAGATCCCGTGCCGGTGCTCGCCAGCCGCATCGATGCCGAATTCCCATGGGAGGACCTGGAGATCACCCACGAAGAGTTACATGAACTTTATCTCGATAAAACCTTTACCGTCGAAGGCTTTCAGATCAGCTTTCCACCGGAAGTCTTGGTGCGTGCGGCCATGAAATATGGGCGGGCCATTGCTCACACCGTACGCATGTACCGCCATCTGTCAAGCCTGACCGATAATTTCGAACTGGAAGTTTCGGTAGATGAAACAGAAACCGTAACCTCTCCCGCCGAACATTTCTTCATCGCCAGCATGCTGAAACGTTCGGGCGTGAAATGGGTCAGTCTGGCGCCCCGTTATGTTGGCGAATTTGAAAAAGGGGTGGATTACATTGGCAACATGGAAGCATTTGAAAACAGCCTGGCCCAACATGCCGCCATTGCTCGCCACGTCGGCCCTTACAAACTCAGCATCCATTCAGGCTCCGACAAATTCAGCATTTATCCAGCATTCGCCAGGTTAACCAAAGGCGTTGTCCACCTAAAAACGGCAGGCACCAGCTACCTGGAGGCGCTGCGAGTCATCGCCCGAGTCAAACCTGAGCTTTTCCGCGAGATCCTGGCGCTGGCCATCGACCGTTACCCCACGGATCGCGCCACCTATCACGTCTCGGCCAGACTTGAAAACGTGCCCGATCCCTCCACGGTGCCCGATGAGTATCTGGATCGCTATCTGGGCCAGTTTGACGCCCGGCAGGTGCTCCATGTCACCTATGGCTCCGCCCTGGACGCCTACGGCGACGCCATCATCCAAACCCTACGCGAGCATGAAGAAGCCTATTACGACGTTCTCGAGATTCACTTCCGCAAGCACCTGCAACCCTTTGCGCAACGCCAACCCGGAACCTGACGTCGATCCCTCGCAAAAAAGCGCCGTCCCCACACAAAGGACGGCGCAAATAATGGGGCCCCTCGGGCTTGAACCGAGAACCGGCGGTTTATGAGACCGCTGCTCTAACCACTTGAGCTAGGGCCCCGCAGTTGACAAGGAGGTCACGGAGGCTGACTCTGGCCATTCTCCGTGACCTCCGCATCGGTAATGCAAAAAGAAAGAGCGGGCAACGGGATTCGAACCCGTGACGAGAGCTTGGAAGGCTCTTGTGTTACCACTACACCATGCCCGCGTATGAAAGATTGTTGGAAAATGGTGTCGGGGAGGCCGGATTCGAACCGACGACTTCTTGGACCCAAACCAAGCGCGCTACCGAGCTGCGCTACTCCCCGGTTGGACATTGCTAAGTATACCCCAATCCCTGGCCTCAGGTCAAGGCATAGAGTGGGTGATCGAGGGCATTTCACAATCGCCATGCAAAAGAGGGACGCCAGGGGCGCCTACCCAAAACAGACAAGCCAGACGCAAAATGGAAAAGGTGTGACCCTTCCATACCTGCCAAATTTCCATATCGCAAAGCCCACGAGTGTTTGGCGTATCCGCATCGCTGAGAATGAATTCTTCTCACGAAAAAGTTGTGATATCGCGTCTCCAAGCGCTAAAATTAGCGGTTGTTGTCAAACACTCCATTCCATTCTGTCCTCATGGAGATCTCCCCGTTGATAGCCCGCATCGCAACAAAAACATCCCTCAACCAAAAAGAGCTCGAACGATTTATCAAATTCGCGATTGTTGGAGCCATAGGCGCTGTCGTGGATTTCATCGTCCTCAATGTCATGAAGATCTTTTTCGAGCGCAGTGGGTTGGGTGTAGGATGGAATATCGGTCTGGACCCCAACCAGATCCAGCTCATCGCGGCAAATAGCATCTCCTTCACGACCGCAGTCATCAGCAATTTTACTTGGAATCGACTTTGGACATTTCCAGAATCTAGAGAACGACCGCTAGTGCCGCAGCTCCTGCAATTTGGCACCGTCAACGTGCTGGGATTGATCCTGAATACATTCATTTTGATCATTACCGACCACTACATCTTTAGCCAATTCTTCGATCATCGCATCAGCTACAATTTGGCCAAAGCCCTTGCCATTGGGGTCGTTTTGTTCTGGAATTTTGGCATCAATCGGATTTGGACTTATCGCGGGATCGAATAACATCATGCGTATTGCCATCGACTATTCGCCAGCGGGCTTGCAGGGAGCGGGCATTGGTCGCTATACCCGGGGATTGGTCGATGCGCTTCTGCCTTTGCTGAGCCACGAAGACCGTGTGGCGCTGCTGTTTCCTCGCGAGCCCACCCCATTCGCCCGCAAACATTGGCCGGACCAGGTGCGCATCCGACGACTTCCTTTACCGGACCGATATCAAACCATCCTTTGGCATCGCCTACGCGCGCCCTTGCCTGTGGAGCTCTGGACTGGTGCGACGGATATCTTTCATGCGCCGAATTTTTTGCTGCCACCCGTGCATCGGGCCAAGACGTTACTCACTATCCACGATCTCGCCTTTCTGGTGCGGCCACAATACGCCTTTCCCGAGTTAAGACGCTTTCTCGAAAAGGCCGTACCGCGTTCGATTGAGCGCGCAGACCACATCCTGGCGGACTCGGAAGCAAGCAGGCAGGATGCAATCCGGCTGTTCGGGCTGGCCCCAGAGCGAGTTACCGTGGTGGGTGCGGGCGTGGAGCCCCGCTTTCGGGTCATGCGTCGAGAGGGTCTCACCGCCGTTCGGGATCGGTATGGGCTTGACTGGCCTTTTGTGCTCTCAATCAGTACCTTGGAGCCGCGAAAAAATTTCGATGGCCTGATACGCGCATTTGCAGAAGCTAAACGGCAAAGCCGTTTTCCTCACCATCTAGTCATCGCAGGAAACAAAGGCTGGCTGTATGAACCCATCTTCAAGGCCGTTGAAGCCTCTCAGGCTGAACAATTCGTTCATTTTCTGGGATTTGTTCCAGACGAAGACTTACCAGCCCTTTATAATCTGGCCGATCTATTTGCATTCCCCAGTCATTATGAGGGATTTGGCTTGCCCGTTCTGGAAGCGCTCGCTTGCGGCGTTCCGGTACTCTGCACCAATACCAGCAGTTTACCCGAGATCGCCGGAGACGCGGCCATGCTCATTCCTACCAACGATCATGAGGCCCTGGTCACCGGACTTACAGAGCTTCTGACAACCCCCGACCTGCGCCAGAAACTGGCCGTCAAGGGACCGACCAGAGCAGCACAATTCACCTGGGAGCGGGCCGCCCGAAGATTATGGCAGGTTTATCAAGATTTGGTGGGGTAATTTGTAAGCGATCTTATTGCTTTCTGATGAATTCCTTGCTAAACTGGCGTTGTAGGGGTTTTTTGACCCACTTATTGCTTATTGACCGTAACCTTTTCATCCCTATTACTACAAGGAGTTTTTTCAACCATGGGTTACCCATACAAACTTCCCACACTCAAATACGATTATTCATCGCTTGAGCCCCATATCGACACCCGCACCATGGGGATTCATTATGAAAAACACCATGGCGGGTATGTCGCCAAACTCAACGCGGCCCTGGAAAACTACCCTGAGCTGCACGCCAAAAGCCTGACCGAATTGTTGATGGACCTGGAAGCCGTCCCCGCAGAAATCAGGACCGCGGTGCGCAATAATGGCGGTGGGCATGCCAACCATACCATGTTCTGGAGTATCATGAGCCCCAAAGGAGGCGGTGCGCCCTCAGGCTCGCTGGCCGAAGCCATCGATGCCACGTTCGGTGATTTTGCATCCTTCCAAAGCGCCTTCAAGCAAGCTGCGCTTGGCCGTTTCGGAAGCGGTTGGGCCTGGCTCGTCGTCACCCCGATGGGCGAACTCTCCATCACAAGCACCCCGAATCAAGACAACCCTGTCTCACAAGGCCTGATTCCCATCATGGGGTTGGATGTCTGGGAGCATGCCTATTATCTGAACTATCAGAACCGCCGAGGCGACTATATTGACGCCTGGTGGCATGTCGTAGATTGGGAGGTTATCGGCGCCAATTACACGGCTTTACAGATCGCCGACACCCTGGCCAAGGCCGCTCAGTCGGTGAAGCAAACCTGGCAAAATTTCAAGAATACGTTGGGCCTGTAAGGTCGATAAATAGGACCTCGGAGGGATGAACGCCTCCGAGGTCTTTTTTTGCGTTAATCGCCGATCTCCGGCCAGTCCAACATCATTACTTTCACTGGGAAGTGGGGCGGTGTGCTGTTGAGCTCTTCGGGAATGATGGCCAAACCATCGGCTTTCACCATAGAAAGAAGAATGCCAGAACCTTGATCGCCTGTCAAATGTGCGAAGGTTTCTCCATCTTTTTGCTCCAACCAGACGCGTAAATAGTGCCGGCGATTGTCTTTACGTTGGATGGGGTCCACAAGAATGGCATCAATGGTGGGCTTGGCTAACTTTTTCTTGCCCAACATGGTGAGAATGGCAGGCCGCGCGAAAAGTTCAAAAGAGATCATGGATGATACTGGATTGCCGGGCAATCCCAGCAACGGCACTCCCTGAATCTCACCAAAGGCCATAGGTTTGCCCGGTTTCATGCGCGCCCGCCAGAAGTGCATTTCACCTTCTGAGGCCAAAACTTTCTTCACCACATCGAAATCGCCCATCGACACCCCCCCTGAGGTGAGGATGAAGTCCACGTTTTGGGCCAGGGCTTCTCGAATCTTGGTGGTCAGGGCTTCAATGGTGTCGGGAGCGATCCCCAGGCGCACTGGTATGCCGCCATATTTCAAGATCAGCGCCGAAACTGAATAGCCGTTGGCGTCGCGTATTTTGCCAGGCTGCCAGGGATCCGAGACGTCAATGACCTCATCGCCCGTAGAAAGCACGGCAACGCGAGGCCGACGATGCACCCGCACAGAGGGGATGCCCAATGCAGCAAGCATGCCGATCTCCTGAGGCCGCAATACCGTGCCCCGCGTTAACACCAGCTGGCCTTTTTTCACATCCTCACCCGCATGGCGGATATTCTTCCATTTGGCGTAAGGTTTGAAGATAAGCACATCATCCCCATCGATCTCCACATGCTCGAAGGGCGCAACGGCATCTGCACCTGGTGGAACCGGCGCGCCGGTCATGATGCGCACCGCGGTTCCCGGCTGGATGGGCTTGTCGAGCACATAACCGGCGGCCAGATCGGCAACGACCTTCAAGCGCACAGGCTTCTCAGCAGAGGCTTCGGCAACGTCCTCCACCCGAATCGCATACCCATCCATCGCCGTATTGGCGAGAGGCGGAATGTCGATATCGGAAACAATGTCCTCAGCCAGGACACGGTTCAACGCCTTAAGAATGGGAATGGTTTCTGGCTCTAAAGCCTGAAAGTGCGTAAGAATGCGATCACGCGCCTCTTCGACCGATAGCATCGGGTATTCGTCGTATTTCATCCATGTCCTCCAGAAAGTCGTGAAGTTGCAAAGACAATCATACCATGGTTCCATCGAAATGTTGAATCGACACAACGGCGAGTCACGCACATCGCCGCGTTCATACCTCCCGCTCCCTCATCTGCTTGGACAGCCGGGGATGGTTGGGTTAGAGGGCGATCTCGGCGCCCAAATCCAGTTGTTCCGCCCGGATCAGGGCCTGTGCTGCTGCGGCTGCATCCTGCACCGCCAACCCCACACTCTTGAACACAGTGATCTGATCGTCGGATTCGCGACCAGCGACCTCCCCCAAGACAAGCTGTCCCAACGTGCCCGCCAGGTTATTCATAGAATAGAGCCCCGCCTTCACTGGCTTGATGATATCGCCAGCTTCGTGTGCTGCGGCCATGATATCGTCTACAAAAACCCTTGCTCGCAGGATGGTAGAAGCGGGCGCCTCTTGCATCTCTGGCGTAAACGCGCCGACCAGGTTGATGTGAGCGCCTGGCGAGACATCCGCATCCAGAAAGACCGGCGTGGTGCTGTCGGTGACCGCGGTAATGATGTCGGCCCCTTGCACAGCCTCGCGCACGTCTGCGGCTCGGGCCTGGATGCCCTCCTCGCGCAAACGCCGGGCCAATCGTTCAGCACTTTCCCCACTTTTGCTAACAATATGCACGTCCTGAATGTTGCGCACGGCCAACACTGCCTGCACCTGATCGTACGCCTGTCCCCCGGCTCCTATTAACGTGAACACTCGACTGTCGGGGCGGGCGAGCAGATCGGTCGCCAGGCCACTGGCTGCCCCTGTGCGAATCGCTGTGAGCGTTGCACCTTCCAGCAAGGCCCTGGGCGCCCCGGTTTCGGGGTCCATGACGATCACCAGGCCATGGATGGTGGGTAGGCCAAGGTTTGGGTTTTGAGGAAACACGCTCACGATCTTTTGCGCCAGCGAACGACTTTCTGGAAGATAGGCCGGCATGAACAGGGCGCTGCCCGCTTCGGTGTGGATCACCAATCGCTGGGGGGTTTGAGCCTGCCCGCGGGCCAGCTCAGCAAAAGCCACCCCCATGGCCCGAATCGCCTCGGTCATTGGCAGGGCCTGGCGAACCTCGTCAGCGGTAAGGATGCGTAGTTTCATGGTTTCCTCATCAAACCTGAGCAGGAGAATTTGGCATCATCACAAGCATTGTAACAAGCGAACATCCCATGCGCAAAACCTTCTGGACAACTTTCTGGAGAACAGGTAAGATTTGAAAGCAATGCATTCGTATAGCACCGCTTTTTCACTGGACACCTGTGGGACGAAACCATTGCTTCTCTGAATTTTTGTGCAAAGTCTTCTCACCCCTCTAACAGGAGCATGATATCATGTCAACCGCCTCCGTCATTGTCACGGGCGCGTCGCGCGGGTTAGGACGCGCCATCGCCATTGCGCTCGCACAGATGGGCGCTGATGTAACCATCAACGCACGTACCGAAGCCGCCCTGTTCGACGTCAAGCAGGAGATCGAGACCCTTGGCCGTCGCGCTGAAATATTGGCAGGCGATGTAAGCGAAGCAGATGTGGCAGAACGCCTTGTTGCGGCCGCCATGCTTGCATTTGGGCGCCTTGACGCCGTGGTCAATAATGCGGCGGTGCTTCAACCTGTGGCCCGCATCGCTGAAAGCGATCCCTTTGCATGGCGACAAAACCTGCAAATCAATCTTTTCGCGCCCTACCTGATCACCCAGGCTGCATTGCCACATTTGCGACGCGCCCCTCAAGGTCGGATCATCAATGTCTCAAGCGGAGCCGCTGTACGTGCAACCGTAGGTTGGTCCGCCTACTGTGTAAGTAAAGCAGGTTTGAACATGTTCACCAACGTGCTGGCGCAGGAAGAGCAGCGCATTGTCGCCCTGGCTGTGCGCCCGGGCGTGGTCGACACCTCCATGCAAAACACATTACGTCAACTAGGCAAAAACGCCATGGAGCCCGAAGCGTATCAACGTTTCATTGCATATTACCAGCAAGGGCAGCTTTTGCCTCCCGAGCAGCCAGGCAAAGCCATTGCCGCCATGGCCCTGAAAGCGCCCCTATCCTGGTCAGGGCGATTCATCTCCTGGAATGACCCAGATGTGCAATCTCTTTTCATGACGTGAGTGAGGAACACCGCGCGCTACGGCGCGGTTGCCGTGGCGCGCCCAGCGTTCATGCCGCGATAAAGGACGACTCCCCAAAGGTCGACATCCGATTCTGTGAAATCTTTTCCCTTGCTTCTCCTCCAATTGAAAAGCAACGCCTTACAATCGGCCAACAAACCACATCCATTCCACACACTACCCCCATGGAGGTTTTCATGAACACATTACATCTTGGCACGGAGAACCGCCCCCTCAGGGTGGCAATCATCGGCGCGGGCCCCTCTGGATTTTACACCGCGCAGGCCTTGCTGGAACAAACGCACTATCAAGTTTCAGTAGATGTGTTTGATCATTTGCCCACGCCATATGGGCTGGTGCGTTATGGCGTGGCCCCCGATCACCAAAAGATCAAAGCCGTCACCAAGCTTTACGACCGCATTGCCGAAGACCCGCGATTTCGGTTTTTCGGCAATGTGACCTTTGGCGAGACGTTGACTCATCATGAAGTTCTTCGATTTTACGATATGGTGGTGTACGCCGTTGGTGCGCAAAGTGATCGCCGACTAAACATTCCCGGCGAGGATCTGCTTCGCAGCCTACCCGCCACCCAATTCGTCGCCTGGTACAACGCCCATCCCGATTATTCGCATCTGACCTTTGATCTGGCTATCGAAAAGGTTGCGGTCATCGGGGTTGGCAATGTGGCCATGGATGTTGCTCGCATCCTGGCGTTGTCTCCTGATGAACTGGCCAAAACCGATATTGCAGATTATGCGCTTGAAGCGTTGCGCCAAAGTCAGGTTCGCGACATCTACATCATCGCCCGACGCGGGCCAGCCCAGGTCAAATTCACCAACCACGAATTACGAGAACTGGCCGAGCTTGAAGTCACCGATGTCATCATTCAACCGGAACAACTGGAACTCGATCCACTGAGTCAAGCCGCGATCGCGGATAATCGGGAAGTGCAAACCAATCTAGAAATCATGCGCCACTATGCGCAAATGGGGCCCACAGGCAAGCCGAAACGCATTCATTTCCTATTTCTACACTCTCCGGTGGCCATTCTCGGAGATGAGCAAGGACGCGTTGCCCGCCTGAAACTTGAAAAAAACATTCTCAAACCCACTGACACCGGCTACCTGGCTGCCCATGGCACAGGCGAATTTGCCTGGCTGGATGTTGATATGGTAGTACGAGCGATTGGATACCGCAGCGAACCACTACCAGGCGTCCCCTTTCACGACCGCTGGGGCGTCATCGCCAATCGAGATGGACGAGTGATGAATCCAGAAACAGGAGAGATCGTACCTCGGGAATATGTCGTAGGCTGGGCGAAACGTGGCGCAACTGGCGTCATTGGCACCAATAAACCTGATGCAGCCGCCACGGTTCGCCTCATGCTGGAAGATGTTCCCAAGATCACCCCCATCGCCCATGACCACGCGACGCCTGAAGCGATCATCCATTTTCTCGAGCAACGGCACATTTCCTACGTTTCCTGGCAGGACTGGAAGCTTATCGATGCCGCGGAGCGAGAAGCGGGTCGGCGACAGGGGCGACCGCGGGTCAAATTCCCCACGGTCAAGGCCATGTTTGCAGCCTTGCAAGAAGCAATCGCCGCCATGACTTCCGATATTCTCATCATTGGCGCAGGGCCTGTGGGCCTGTTTGCCGCCTTTTATGCCGGATATCACAAGCTGACAGCGAAAGTGCTTGAGGCCCTGCCCTTGGTCGGAGGCCAGCTGGCCGCTTTCAATCCCCAAAAAGCTATTCGCGATCTCCCCGGTTTCACGACCATCGAAGCCGCGGAGTTCATCCAACGCTTGCACCGACAGGCCACTCAGTTCGGAGACGCTGTGGCAATCCTGCTCAATCGCCAAGCGGAATCGCTTTCCGTCGAGGATGAGATCATCGTGGTGAAAGACCAGCGGGGAGAGGCGCATCGCGGCCGACGGTTGATTGTGGCAACCGGAGCGGGTGCACTCCACCCAAACAAGCTGGATATTCCCTCCGTGCGCCAGTTGGAAGGCCGCGGGGTGCATTATTTCATGCCGGAACGCTCACGCCTGCGTGATAAAAGGGTCCTTATTGTTGGAGGAGGGGAGATCGCAGTGCAGTGGGCGTTGAATTTGCAAGATTGGGCCAAACAGATTACACTAATCACACAACAGGACCAACTTGATGCGCCACCCTCACAGGTGGCTGCCTTGCAAGCCGGTCAGGTGGACATTCGTCTCCATTGCATATTGAAAGATGTAACGGGCAACCGTCGGGTTGAAAGCGCTGTCATAGAAGATATCCATACCGAAGAACGTATCGATTTGGATATCGACGTTGTACTTGTAGCCCAGGGATTCCGGTTAGACAACGACTTTTTACGAGCATTGGGTGTAAACATGAACCAAGGTCGAATCATCGTGGATGGCGCTATGCGCACCAGTCAGCCCGGCGTTTACGCCATCGGCAATATTACATGGCTCCAGGACGGACAACCCACAGACAGCCTTATCGCTGGTCTAGGACAGGCCGCAACGGCCGTTTTACATGTTGCCGAAGAATACAAGGCGCGTTAAATGCTCGTACTGGGGCAAGCGTATTTTGAGGAGCCGACCAGTGTCGGCCTATGGCACAGGCCCGAAGAAACCGACTTCGAGTCCGCGGTTCCCAACGCACTGACTAAATGAACTCGAGTCTTTCTTTAGGCGCTTCGCGGCAGCGGCAGGCGCAAGCCACCTGGGGTCGTTACCAACCAACTATGACTGACTGAATACGAGGGCCAGGTACGCCTTCGGTTGGACGCGCGGGCATAGAGCACAGCCGCAGCGCATCGAGATTCCTTTTATTTTTGCATTTTCTAGAAAAATTGCGTTTACACCGTATCCTTTTCGTCCCAGAATGCGTTAATAAAGGGTGAAGTTCACAATCAACAAACCATCTCTTTTCCAAGCAACCTATTCTCAATCCCACATAATAAGGAGACACAACTATGAAACGACTGACAACTGTCTTTTTCGCCCTGCTCGTCCTTGGCCTGATCGCCATCGCGCCGGTCTATGCCCAAGGCGGAAAGCATGGCGACCAGGTGAAGAATGACGCATTCCCCAGCGTCAGCCAAGATGTATCCCCCACAGATGACAACGAGATCGAATTCCAAGGTCATATCCAGGTCAAGACAGACACCTATTGGATCATCAGCGGTCGCATGGTTTATGTCGACAGCCAGACCGTCATCGATGAATCTAATGGGCCTGCGGAAATCGGCGCTATGGTAGAGGTGGACGCAATTCGGCGCAACGACGGCACGCTGTATGCCAAGAAGATCAAGGTGGAAGAGTCGCGCAACACGCCCGAACCCACCGAAACCGCCGAACCGACGGAAACGCATACGCCTGAGCCTACCGAAACCGCTGAGCCCACCGAAACTCCTCATCCGGGCGAAACCCCCAGTCCCACCGAAACCCCTCATCCCAGCGAAACGCCTCATCCTACGGAGACCCCTAATCCCAGCCCCCATCCCACCCGCACCCCCAATCCCGGTGAAGAGGTGGAATTCCGTGGCGTGATCATGAGCCAGAACGGCACCCAGTGGGTCATCAACAGCGTCACCGTGACCGTCGATGAAAACACCCGCATCGACGAAGAGCACGGCCAGGCAGTCGTCGGCGCCTTGGTGGATGTAGAAGCCATTCGGCAGGAAGATGGCAGCCTGTGGGCCAAGAAGATTGAGGTCAAACGCTCCACCGATAATGAAGAAGAACGAAATTACGTGGAATTCAAGGGCGTCATCGAGGCCAAAACCGACACCGTCTGGACCATTGGCGGTCGCGATGTGATGGTCGATGCCAACACCGTCATCGACGAGCGCTACGGCCCGGCCGAAGTGGGTGCTTACGTCGAAGTCAAAGCCCTGCAGAGCAACGACGGCTCCCTGTATGCCGTACGCATCAAGGTCGAAGCCAACGACGACAATGATCAAGACATGCCTGAGGTTCGCTGGGAAGGCGCCCTCGAAGCCATGAATGGCAACATCTGGACCGTGGCCGGCCGCAACGTCATGGTTGACGCCCGCACCCGCCTGATCGCCGAGCAAGGCCCCATGGAAGTGGGCGCCTACGTCGAAGTCAAAGCTCGACAGCAGGCCGATGGCTCCCTGTGGGCGGAGCGGATCGAAACCAAGCTGCAAGAAAACAGCAATATGACAGAGGTCGAATTCAACGGCCAAATCCAGGCGATGAACGCGGACACGTGGCAAATTGGCGGCTTCGACGTCATGGTGGACGCCAACACCGTCATCGATCAACGAGAGGGCCCAGCTCAGGTGGGCGCTTATGCCGAAGTCAAAGCGTATCGCCAGAGCGATGGCAGCCTCTACGCCTATCGCATCCACATCCAGAACGACGTTCCCGACGGTTTCAAGATCGAATTCCGCGGCCCCATCGAAGCCATGTCTGCTGACATGTGGACCGTGGCCGGATTCGACATCATGGTTGATGCCGGCACCCGCTTTGAAAACCTGGAACGCGCTGCACTGGGTGTGACAGCCGAGGTCAAAGCCCGCCGCATGAATGACGGCTCGCTGCTGGCCATTGACGTTGACATCAAAGGCAACGAAATAGACCAGCAACGCGAGGTGGAATGGAAAGGCATCCTTGAGAGCTTCACGGCCAACAGCTGGACCATCGCAGGCCGCACCGTGCAAGTAGACGCCAACACCGTCATCGTCGGGCAGCCCTCCGTGGGCGTGATGGTGGAAGTCCATGCCCGAGAAATGGCCGATGGCTCCATTGTGGCCTACAAGCTGGAAATCGAACAGACCCAGTCCCGCATTGAAATCAAAGGCTACGTTGAAAGCATCGCTCCCGACGCCTGGGTCATCAGCGGCCGCACCGTTACCGTGGATGGACGCACCGTCTATGACGAACGCCATGGCCCCTTGGGCATCGGCGTGTATGTCGAAGTCAAAGCCCAGATTCAGCCCGATGGCAGCCTGCTGGCATTGCGCATCAAAAGTGAGGACTAAATCATGTTGCAACGCATTCGTCCCCAGATGACCATGCGAACCCTCACGATCTTCTCTCTCCTCTTCATCGGTTGGGTGGGCGCCTTCATGGCGCTCATCCAACCCACCCAAGCCTCACCCGCGGGAGTGTCTGTTCCTGTATCCCCAGCAGGAAAAATAGCCAGCGCTCCCGCGATTGCTGTCACCCGCCAGGGCTCCGTGCATATCGTCTGGCAACAGGATGGTGGACTCTGGTATCGAAACTGGCGCAATGGCGTCTGGTCCGCCGTCGAACAGGTCGCTGTCGAAGGCGAAAGCCCCACCCTGGCCACAGACCCTTATGGCGAGATTGTCTATCTGGCCTGGGAACAAGAATTTGGCGGCAATTATGAAATCTTTGTCCGTAAGTGGGATAGCGTCAACGGTTGGTCAGCGCCACACAATGTCTCCAGCAACGACGGCGGCTCCTCGGCCGCCACACTGGCCGTAAGTCCCACCGGACAGATCCATTTGATCTGGGCCGACACCACGCCGGGAACCAGCACCTTATATCATGCGATCTCAACTGATGGCGAAAGTTGGCCCGTTGCACTCCCCATCACGAATGCCAAAGGAAGCAACCCCTCGGCAGCGTTCGATGCCGCAGGCGTTTTACATGTTGCCTGGCAATATCGAGCTAGCTTTGCCGAAAATCTACGCATCTGGACCGCTCGATATGCGAACAATACCTGGGGCGCCCCCGTGGCCATTACCGATGGGTCCCAACAGGCCTTCGGCCCCGACATGGCAGGACATGGCGGCCGGATAGCCCTGGTCTGGCAGGAAGGATCCCAGGTCAAGCTTGCACTGCCCGGCAACAGTGGCTGGGTGGTGAACAACACGCAAACTGGCAGCGCCCCCGCGGTCGCCATCAACAGCCACGGCGTCATTGAATGGGCCTGGGTCACCAGCACGGGCCTGGCCCGTCAATTCGGCCTCAGCGGCTGGACCACCCCCACTACCTGGTCCGTGGCAGGCAGCAATGCACTCGACCTTGCCACCAAAAACACAAGCATTGGGATCGTCTGGATTCAGAACGATAACGGCAGCGATCGCGTCTTTTACAATAGCGAGAATTTGGCTACAATGTACCAGCCACTTATCATGACGCGCTAACTCGCTTACCTGATGATCCCGCCGTGACCGCGCCTTTGCAGATTCTTCTCCTCGCGCTCCAAGCA
>WFTO01000397.1 GCA_015485435.1 Anaerolineae bacterium
GGCCTGATTTCTAATTCTTGGCAATTGCTTTGAAAATTGGAGGACGCAGATGACGCAGATTGAAACGGATGAACGCAGATAAGTAAAGGAAAATCTGTGAAAATCATCTGGGGCAATCCGCGTTGCGAAGCATTCGTGTCCTCTGTGTTCCCACTTTCCGTTCGTATCGGCGTGCATTCCCTTATGGTGACTGCTTAGACATTCTGCTTGATGGCGCAATTAGTCTTGAACCAGGCATCTTTGGATGGCAGGGCGTCAAACGTCATGATCCGCCGTCAACAGGTCTATTTCCGTGCAAATTTGACGTTTGACGAAATCACGCTAGTATCACTTTCGTTGTGACGGGATGAACGCAGACATAAGCAGTTACAATTTTTGATGGATATTTCTCCCTGGAGTCCCCTCCATTCATCTTGTTCGATTTCAAAAAGCGATGACTACACACCACGACGACTTTGTCCACCTACACGTTCATAGCCAATATTCTCTGCTTGATGGACTGAGTAAAATTGATGACCTCGTGGCCAGAACGCAAGCGTTGGGTCAGACATCGGTCGCGCTCACCGATCATGGCAACATGCATGGCGCCATCGATTTTTTTAACGCCGCCACCAAAGCCGGCATTAAACCTATTATTGGCGTAGAAGCGTACATTACCCGATGGGGCCGTCCCATGACAGGACGAGACCCGCAAAAGGATAAGTACTATCATCACATTCTGCTTTTGGCCTACAATCAAACAGGCTATCTCAATCTATTGAAGTTGGTGTCGGAGGCCAATCTCAGAGGTTATTATTACAAACCGCGTATTGATGCTGATTTGCTTGCCCAATACAACGAGGGGCTCATTACGACAACAGGCTGCCTCGCGGGCGAGGTTCCCACTTTTCTCAGTGACGAAAATGGCCCTCCCGATGAGAAATTGGCCCGAGAACGTCTTGAATGGTATATTGACATTTTTGGCCGTGATCGATTCTTTGTGGAACTGCAGGTCCATGAGATCGAAACCCTGCATAAAGTCAATCCGCAGCTTATTCGGTGGGCCAAAGAGTATCAATTGGGGATGCTTGTTACCAATGACGTTCATTATGTTTATCCTGATGATGGCCCATCTCACGACATCCTTCTCTGTGTGCAAACGGGGAGCACGCTGGATGATGAAAATCGCATGCGAATGTCGGACTTTGGGTATTATTTAAAATCGCGCCAAGAGCTCGAAGACGCCTTCCGGCCTTATATCGATCTGCCTGAAAGCGCTTTCACCAATACGTTGCGTATCGCTGAGATGTGTGAAGTGGACCTTAGGCCCACTGGTTATCATCTCCCGAACTTTGATCTTCCTCCAGAATTTGACACCCCAGAAGCCTATCTTCGTCATCTCACCGATTTGGGATTGAAACGACGTTACGGCGCGCGAGCCAAGGACCCTGACATCCAAAAGCGGAAGGAGCATGAACTCAAGATTATCCACGACATGGGGTTTGATGTGTATTACCTTATTGTGTGGGATCTTTGTGAATATGCTCGAACGCAAAACATATGGTGGAACGTCCGCGGTTCGGGTGCGGGTTCGTTGGTTGCTTACGCCATTGGCATCACCAATCTTGATCCGCTTCCCAATAACCTCATTTTCGAGCGTTTCCTCAATCCTGGCCGTGTTTCTATGCCCGATTTTGATCTCGATTATCCTGACGATCAGCGAGATCAAATGATCGAATACACCTTGCAGAAGTATGGCGATGATCGGGTCGCTCAGATCGTTGTGTTTGGAACCATGAAAGCTCGAGCCAGTGTCCGTGACGTGGCTCGAGCCATGGACATCTCGCTGGATGAAGTGGATAAAATTGCGAAACTCATCCCTTCGGGGCCCAAAGTAACCATTGACAAGGCCCTGAAGGAAGTGCGAGAACTCAAACAACTTTATGACCGGGACGAACAGGTTCGTAAACTGTTAGACAACGCCCGTAAACTGGAAGGCGTGGCCAGACACATCAGTATTCATCCCGCGGCGGTGATTATCGCAGACAAGCCTCTCATCAATTATACGCCGTTGGTGCGGGCGCCCAGTAAAGCCGTACGCGACTACATTACACAGTTTACATATCCTGTGCTTGAATCCTTGGGGTTGTTGAAGATGGACTTCTTGGGGCTGGCCACCTTGACCATTATGCGAGTGGCTGCCCAGCTTATTAAAGAGCGTCATGGTGTGGAATACAACCTCAGCAACATCCCCACCGATGACCCCCGCTCCTATGAGCTCCTGGCTTCAGGTGAAGTGACCGGTGTATTCCAAGTGGAATCTGAGGGAATGCGAGGCGTGCTTCGCAGCATGAAGCCCACAAAATTCGAGCACATCATCGCCACCATCTCTCTCTATCGACCAGGGCCCATGCAATACATTCCGCTCTATATCGACCGGATGCATGGCCGCAAACCTGTCGAATACATTCATCCCGCGTTGGAGCCTATTCTGGCCGAGACCTATGGCATTATCGTCTATCAAGAGCAGATTATCCAGATTGCATCTCAGCTTGCAGGGTATACGCCGGGCGAAGCCGACTTGATGCGTCGCGCCGTAGCCAAGAAAAAGGAGAAAGAAATGGCGGCGCACCGGGTCAAATTCATCGAAGGCGCCGTGGCCAACGGCATACCCCCAGACGCCGCCGAAAAGATATACGAAGATATTGTCTTCTTCGCCAATTACGGTTTCAATAAGAGCCATGCAGCAGACTACGCGGTCATTACCGTACAAACCGCATTCCTAAAGGCCCATTATCCTGTTGAATACATGGCCGCGCTGCTCTCGGTTGAACGCGATAATCTGGATAAAGTGACGAACTTTATCAAGGAATGTCGCCACATGGGCATCCAGGTGTTGCCGCCTGACATCAATCAATCGGATGGCGGCTTTACCATTGTGGAATTGCCCGATATGACCGAGGTCAAAACCTTCGGGCGCACCCGGTTTGACTTTCGCGTGCCTCCGGGCTCCGCCATCCGCTTTGGCCTGGCCGCCATCAAAAACGTGGGCGAAGGGCCTGTTCAAGAGATTCTCCGGGCAAGGAAAGAGGGAGGACCCTTCAACTCCATTACCGATTTTTGCGAACGCGTAGATCTCCGAAAAGTCAATCGCCGAAGCCTTGAATCCTTGATTAAAGTTGGCGCACTCGACGCCTGGGGTGAACGAGAGCAGCTCCTGGCGGCGATTGATCAAATGCAGGCGCTTTCGAAAAGTGTTTGGGAGGCCAAAGATGTAGGTCAAGCCAGCCTGTTCGATATGTTTGGTGAGACAGACATCGGAGAAACGCATCACGATCTGCGTTTGCCCATCGATTATGAACGCGTTCCTTCTAAAGAAAAGCTGGCATGGGAAAAAGAACTATTAGGCGTGTATGTCTCTTCTCATCCTCTGATGGAACTGTCAGTGGACTATCAACATGCGGTGAACGCTACCTGTTCCGATATCACTCGGGAACGCAAAGATCGCTTCGTTGCCGTACTGGGCATGATCGCTAGCGTTCGAACCATTCTCACCAAAAAGGGAGACCGTATGGCATTCCTTTCCCTTGAGGATATGAACGGATCTTGTGATGTGACGGTCTTTCCGAAAGTGTATGAAAGGGTTCGCGACCTCCTCACGGAGGGGAGCATCGTATTGGTGCGTGGGAAGGTAGACGTCAGGAATGATCGGGCGGGCATTCGGGCTGATGAGATTTTAAAAGAACTTCCTGTTCGAGCTGATACACTCCCTCCATTGGAGGACAACGTAGAAGATATCAACTCGTTGTTACAATCCGCCCAAAGTGATTTCTTGACAGAGACCGTGCTTGGCGATATGGAAACGGAGGAGGAAGGCGTGACACTTTTGCCGGAGTGGATGCCTTTATTATCATCCTCCGCCATCCCCGACAATAGAGTAACTTCAAATCCTCCACATATAAACGGCGATAGAAACGGCGCTCACTCACCGGAGTCCCAGATGGACGAACCGCTTCCCCCACCCAAGGTCCTTGTGGTTCATGTACGATTAACCGACGATATTGACCGCGATATGAAACGGCTTGATACAGCCATGGAAATTTTGACCAAAGAACCGGGTCATGACGCGGTCAACCTCGTCTTTCATCGAGAGCAGGAGGAAATTCATCTGACCTTTCCCCAACATAAAACTCGGTATTCGTCTCAGTTACATGCCGCGTTGCAAGACCTGCTCGGAAATGATTCCGTAGAGATCAAAGATATCTAGCTCGCCCTGATTGACTTCTATGCCTTTGATACTTGAACATATCCGTTTCGCCTTCTCACAACCTCGGCCTGGATTACGGGGCCAACAATTGATGGCGCCTGGTTATCGTCCCTTGGATCCAAAAACCTATGAGGAAGGGTCGAAAACGTGTCGTCGGGCCGCCGTGCTGCTCCTTCTTTACCCGCGAGGCAATCATCTGTACACGGTTCTCACAAAACGCCGTCACGATCTCCCCGATCATCCAGGGCAGATTGCCTTGCCTGGAGGTTCGCGGGATGGTCAGGAAACTGTTGCTCAGACAGCGTTGCGAGAGGCAGAGGAAGAAGTTGGGGTTCATGCGGCAGATGTGGAAGTGCTCGGCCGTCTCACGCACATCTACATTCCCCCTAGCCATTTTTGCATTCAAATCGTGGTTGGCTACACCCCTGCACCTCCCCTCTGGCGTCCCAACCCTGCGGAGGTGGAGACGCTGGTGGAGACACCCATCTCGTTGCTGCTGGATCCAGCCACCCGACAAATCATGACGGTTTTCCGCGAGGGCCGGGCATGGACCGTGCCTTATTTTGCCATCGATAAATTTAAAGTTTGGGGCGCTACGGCTATGGCGTTGGGGGAGTTTATCACGCTATTGCGCGAAGCGTGTCCGCAAGAATCCCAGCCTCCCCCACAACATCCCCCCATTCTGTTACGACCAGTGCACGCATTGGCCGACAACTTTCAATAAGCCTTTTAGGTCTTTATGCGCAAATTTACCTGGCTATCGCTTCTGTTTTTCACGTTGTTTCTTACAGGGTGCGGAGGTTCGCCCGATCGTTTGTGGCTCAATGCTCCCGATTGGAGTAGAGCCCAATTTATTGGTGATACAGCCACCGGCGATGCGCCTATATTTGCTTTAAGCCCAGAAGGAAACGTTTACTTTGTTTTAGTCGCCAACGTCAATGGGCGCTATCATCCACAGGTCATTGCCTTAGACCCTCAAGGTGCATTTTTATGGAAGCGGGATTTCGACGCCATCGCCATGGCGCGGCCCGATCAACCACGGGCCTACTGGACGCCTCAAGGCATTCATATGTTTTGGATCAGTGCGGAACAACTATATCATGCTGTACTCGATTCCAAATCGGGTGACATGATCACTTCAGCTTCCAGGATTTCGGGGGATTTACGCGTTGCAGCGTATGCAGTGGCTGTGAATGCCCAGGGAGGCCTGGAGGTCTGGTTCAGCGGACCCCGCATAGCTCCTGGATTATACTTTTTCCCCAATGGCGATCTGTCCGCCGCCCCCGTGCAGGTCGACGAGCTCGGCATTTCACCCCAGCTAGCTTTTGATCCGGAGGGCAATCTTCATGTGCTTTGGGCGCAGCATCCCATGGGCGAAACAGCCATCAACATCCTTTACTTGCGCAAAACCCAAGGCGATATGCATCCCTTTTCGGCGACTTCCGTTGCGCAACCCAAAGCTGGACTCAGCAGCTTGTTCATTGGTCCGAGTTTGGGCATGGATGCCGATCACATTTACGCCTTTTGGTCCATAGAAGTTCGCACCGGCTTGGGCGCGGGCACAGTTGAGGCGCGCTATACAACCTTTCCTCCTCAACAGCCGCAAAACGCATCTCCATCAGAACAACTTTTCGCTCCATTTGATTACCATCTCAACTACCAGCCCTGGCCTATAGAATCCATCCATGCAGGCCAACGGGATCCCTTGACGCCCCCCTTACGCGGTAGCCTCACACAGTTCTCCGCCTTGCGATCCTCGCTTCCTGAGACCGCAACGATCCAGCGGCAACTGGTCAAGTACACCATGCGCAATAAAGAATATCAGACAAGCATCTTATTCTTCGAAAATGGCGCTCCCACCAGCTATCAATTGCTTAGCTTCACGGCCGGCGATACTCGTTCACCATACCTTACGCTCGATCGCTCGAATTATCTTTATGCTTCCTGGCTGGAACGAGGCGTAGAGGGATTTCGTATTTTTTTCGCCAGCACTGCCCCTCAAATTCGCAGTCATTATAATCAACTTTCGATGGAAGACTATGGCGCATTTCTGGGACAAACGCTTTTTGGCATGTTGACTGGTGCCATTTTGCTCCCCTTTGCCATGATGTGGATGATCGTTCCTATCATCCTTCTGCTTGTCACCTTTCCGTTACGGCGTGGGGGCAACGATCTACAATCGCCTGGCAATCTGATCAGCCTGGGATTGGCTTTGGCGGGTTATTGGATTGTCAAGGTAAGCATGTTGGCCGGACTTGCCGAATTCATTCCCTTCTCACCCTGGATTCCCGTGATTCCTGGATGGTTGGGCCCGATCCTGCAAATAGGCGTTCCCTTGACGATTTTGGTTTTAGGATTGATTATCGCCTGGCTGACCACGTACAGAAGAGAAAATTACTCCCTGGTCCTGTTCATGTTGGTCTATCTGGCCGTTGATGCGACGCTGACGACGGCAATTTATGGTCCCATTTTCCTGGGAACCAACTGACATGGGCCACTGCTTTTTGGTAATCCACTCTACCCCTCATTGCTCCTTCGTTGTTGGCTCATACCACAATCACAAAGGTCCATATGATGAAACGATATCTCTATTTTGCCCTATTCTGGACACTTATCGTGACGCTCACGGCTTGTAGCGGAGAACGCTTCACCCCAACTGCTCCCTCTCCGACAACGGCTTCCATCTCTCAAACAGAGCCGTCTCCCTCCGCCACACTCTCCCCCACGGCCATTGCCACCC
>WFTO01000398.1 GCA_015485435.1 Anaerolineae bacterium
GCTCCGGAACCTGCCCCTCCGGCAAGGGTTACAAGTGCTGCGCCCAGTCGGGCCAGGGCGGCTGCGGGCCGATCCTGATGGGCGTGCGCGGCTCCGACTGCTGCGGGGGCAATGGCGACAGAACGCCACAGCCCACGGCCACGCCCACCCCGCCCGCGTGCAGCGGCACGCGCGTGAATGTGACGAAGCCGAGGGGCAGCTATGAGCAGGAGCCGAAGCATGTCATCGTCGTGGGCCAGGACCCGTCGGTGCGGGGCTTCACCCTGAAGCTGGATTTGCACGGCGGTCGGGCCGAGAAGTGGGAGCTGCAATCGAAGCAGGTCTGCACCCGCATTGTGGGCTTTTATCCCGACGACTGCCCCTCTGGCCCCTGGCGCTGGACCTGCGCCTGGACGCGCATTGCCCGCCACAACGATCCCATCGTCAAGGTGGAGCTTGCCATGCGCCTGCACGAATCCACCATCGCCTGGATCGAGGGGGACCTGGCGGCCCGGTATCCGGGCGTGCATCGCACCGAGCCGTTGCCCAAGGTGTTCACCGTGTGGCAGGGCCGGGCCATGCGGGTGCGTGAGGACTGGCATTACCTGCCCTCGGACCCGGGCGTGCATGGCGGGCGCATCCTCATCACCACAACGGGCACGGCCATCAGCCCGCCGCAGCATGTCAGCCTCCCCTTCGAGGTGAAGGTGTATCTGAAGGATACGACGCTGTGGGAGGGAGATTAGGCGGTCGGGAAGATCAGGGCATCCGATACCAGATGGTGAGCTTGGGGCGCTCGCTCGCCTTCCAGTAGTCGTTGGAATGGAAGTAGATGTTCTTGTTGACGCCGTCGAAGGAGCCGTAGAAGAAGAAATCGTAATCATCCCCCGACGTGTCCTTCACCACCTGGGTGACGTCGAAGCTGAGCCAGTTGCCCACTTGCTGGTAGTTGACGGGCAGGACATAGACGTGGGGATCCCGGTCGTCCACGCCCTTCACGCCCGTAGCATTCCAGTAGAGGGAAGTCTGGAAGTTGACCCAGGTGGTCTCGGAGGCTTTCCAGGGCTCTTTGGTGTAGGCGACATAGGCGGTGAGGTCGCCGCCATTGACCGATTGCCCCGCGTAGAACATGTCGAGCTGGGCCTTGACGATCTCCGCACCGGCGGGGAGCGTGACGTTGTTGAAACGGATGAGGGAGGAGTAGATTTGTTCGTTGGGGTAGTTGACGCGGATGTAGAGCGCGGGGTGAGTGTCGTGCGTGGTGGGAGGCTCCCAGTCGGTGGTGACGATGAAGGTATCCTCCCCGCCGTAGTAGCCGTTGACCCCGTGCTGGTAGGTGACCTGATAAGGCCCCGTTGTATTCTCCGTAACGCATGGGGTGCTTCTCACTTTTTTCCGGAGAATCACCAGTGTAGGGGCGTTCGTCACAGCTTTGTCGTAAGCATCGAAGACCAAGTGGTGGTTGAAGGCTTCTGGATCAAGGAAAAACTCGACATGACCATCCCATCCAGATTGGTTGGCAAGCTCGATCAAAGCCTCTCGCAATGATGGTGAGCGATGCCATCCCTGTCCCTGCAGATTGGGATCAATCCATGAGATTTTCTGAAAATTCTCCTCAGCGTCTTCGGCGGATTTTTGAGCGATAAGCCACATGGATGCGTCATTGAGATTGGCATCCGTTCGTAAGCTCAAAAAGGCGTCGACAATGTCCCCATTCTTGATATCCGTTTGTAATGTAGTGTCGGTGATATGGAAGATCAATCTACCGGAAAGCACCTCGCGTAGCTCGTCGTTCAAAATGTTGATGGTGGGACTGGTCTCGTCCGTACTATTGGTCCATTGCCACGTTTGAATGCCCCGATCATCGCTCAAAAGCTCCGGGCCCTCTCGGTATTGGATGTCATATTGCGATGCGCTAATGGCGATTTTATCCGTTTGATTCGCTTCGCCATACAAGAGCAGGCCATCATACGGCTTGACCGCTACCTGATGGTTTTCCACTGGCTGGCCGTTATTGGTGTGGCAATCAACCTCGGCGTTAACCGTTGAGCCGCCTCCGCTGGAACACTGAATACGGTAATATGTCGTGTTTGGATCCAATGCCACTGTCATATCATCAGAGGATGGATTCAAGATGGCCACGCCATGCTCGAAG
>WFTO01000399.1 GCA_015485435.1 Anaerolineae bacterium
CCCTCATCGTAATGGTGGGGCTGGGCGACATCCGCCAGTTTCTCTTGGATATTCGGGGGAAGGGTGTCGAAATGTTTGATGCGGGCGAGGATGTTTCGGAATCGTTGCGTCGGTTTGGTAACGGTTGGGGCGCTTGTGTTCATGGGGCTACACTCCATGTGGCAGGGCGGAAAGGGGCCATTCGCAAGTTTATTTTACCCTACATTTCGTATTTTTGTCACGGCGCGTCATGGATGGTTGGCGATGTTTTTGATGGATTTTTTGCGTGTCTGGCTTCTGGCGTCTGGAAAACTGCAATTGCGAAATTCAGATGATTCGGGTTTAATAGAACGCATCAATGTCACAAAACTTTCTCACAGACCCCCGGGACAGTCATCAAATGAGTCCATTGGCTGATGTTTTCGAACGAATCGAACTCCCCGAACGCATGAAGGCCGCTCGGCTTTATGGGATACGAGACATCCATCTCGACACAGTGCCAATACCGCAACCAGGACCAGGGGAGGTTTTATTAAAGATGGCTGCTGTGGGAGTCTGTGGCTCTGACGTGCATTACTATCTCGACGGAGGTATCGGCGATGCGATGGTGACGGACCCGATCGTTATGGGGCATGAGCCTTCGGGTAGGGTTGTTGAGGTGGGAGATGGTGTGAAACAGGTGTCTCGAGGTCAACTGGTTGCCATTGAGCCTGCAATGCCATGTGGAACATGTGAATTGTGCCTGACCGGCCACCCAAATCTTTGCCCTCATGTGCGTTTTTTGGGCACACCGCCCATAGATGGTGTTTTTTCTGAATATGCCGTCATGCCTGCTGAAAATTGTCTTCCATTGCCTGATGGCATGACCCCTATCGAAGGTGCGTTGCTTGAGCCCTTAGGCGTAGCCATTCACACCGTGGACCTTTCTCATCTGCGAGTAGGCCAAAGCGTCGTTGTCCTTGGTGCGGGGCCGATCGGCCTGCTGATTGCGGCTGTCGCTAGGGCTGCGGGTGCAGGGCAAATTATAATGACCGAGCCCATCCCTGAACGTAGCGCGTTCGCTTTAGATTACGTCGCCGATGTTGTATTGCATCCATATGAACAGGATGTTGTCAAGGAAGTGATGAAAATCACCCGGGGACGAGGGGTGGATATCGCTTTTGAGGCTGCCGGCGCGCCGGAAACGCCTCAACAGGGGGCGGAGATGTTGAGGCCTGGTGGGACGCTTGTCTTGTGTGGTATTCCTCAGGGAGAGGATAAGTTGGTGTTGACCGCTTCAACAGCCCGAAGGAAAGGATTGACCATCAAGATGGTTCGTCGTATGAAATTTGTGTATGCGAGAGGCATTCGCATGGTTCAGCGCAAGCAACTCGATCTTCAATCTTTAGCAACGCATACCTTCTCGCTAACACAGACGCCTCAGGCATTTGAGATCGTATCAACATATCAAGACGGCGTAATTCGGGCCATGATTGTCATGGCGTCGAATGAATCAAGCCAAGGTGCCCTTTTGTGATGTTTTTGCTCTCCCAATGTCGTTGGTTGACGGTTGAAAAAGGCAAAAAAAGCGGTCTATTTTGAAATTAGCGCCAGAAGCGTTTTTTTGTTATAATAAATTTGCCTCTCTTAATGTACAAAACAGCTACATGAAATCTCGCGATCTGGTCAGTATTTCCCTGGCCTAACTTTTCATGTGGGCTGCAACGTGAAAACCAAAAATTTTGCCAGAATCACGTGTTGATTTTGATTCTGACATGATCTCAGGATGGAGGCATCCGTTGGGGCGTTTCTACGCGCAACCGATGTTTTTCAGTGATATTGTCCTGTCTTGAAGACAGTTGGCCATTCCACTGTGAGCGCTCCTTCTGTGATCATGTCCGTCAAATGATGTGGTGTTGGCAGATGATCGCCATGGGTGCTGAAAAAGGTCTCGTCTTTTGGGCATCCCTTGCATGAATGTACTTTCCTTCTTTCCGTCACATCGTGACGTGCGTAAGAAACGTTAGCGTGTTGGTGCAGGAACTGGCGTTCTGGTCTTGACTGTCACGTTAAAAATGAGTGGGGGCAGATTATCTGATGGGAACCAACATGCCGCTTGGTTGGGGGAAAACCATCAGCTCGCTACTCGTTCGAAAGCAGCAGGAGAAATGATGAACCAACAACCATATCTGGCCAAAGGATCATATAAGATACATCTTTGGATCCATCCACACCTTCTTCCGGGGCTTGCGCTTTTCACCATGGTATTCATGTTAACAGGTGCCTGGGGTAACATTGTGTATGCGACATCGGACTCACAACCGTTGTCTGCGCAGGAGGAGGGTGCTGCGCCTTCCGTCTTTGCAAGAAGTCGTTCTAATGGAATGTCCTTCTTGCAAGTGACTCGTTATGTAGCTGTCGCCGGCAATGATGAAAAAAATGCATGCGATGATTTTCGATATCCTTGCGCCTCCATTCAACATGCTATCAACATGGCAATGCCTGGCGATGAAATTCGTGTGAGTGACGGCCGGTATCTAGAAAATCTGACGATGACAAAGTCGCTTTTTCTTCTTGGTGGTTATGACACCTCCACATGGCATCGCGACCTTCAGAACGCGGAAACCATCATCGACGGGGCAACCATTCCGCAAACAACGGTAAGATTCCGTGGAAATAGTGAAGGCGCTGTATTGGATGGCTTCACGATCACAGGAGGACATGGTGAATGGGCTGGTGGCATTGAGGGGGAAAGTGGCATTACTTTACGAAATTGCCTTGTACAAGGGAATTTCGCGAACGGGCCAAATTCATGGGGCGGCGGAGGCGTATTGGTCAAAAGAGATCTTACGATAGAAAATTGTGAGATCGTTGATAATCGTACGAATACTGGGGCTGGGGGCATTCGGATTGGCGAGGGACTGACCATGACCAATGTCATTGTGGCAGATAATGATGGTGGGATGGGGATTTATAGCAATGGCGCTATGACGCTGATGAATATTACGGTGGTCAACAATGACGGCGGGATTCGTTTCAGTCCGCCGGTAAGTGTGACAGCCAGATTGGTGAATAGTATTGTCTGGGGAAATAACTGGTCGTTTGGGAGTGAAGGCGTTGGTATCATTGATATCAGTTATTCCAATATCCAAGGCGGTTGGCCGGGCTCCGGAAATCTCAACATCCCCCCCAGCTTTATCAGGGACTATGCAGGCGATTATCATCTTGCATCGTCTTCTCCCTTGATCGATGCTGGCACCAACCGGAACGCGCCCGATCATGATCTGGAAGGTCTTCCGCGACCATTAGATGGGAATCGTAATCTTGAGAGGATGTCAGATATGGGCGCGTATGAATTCCGGGAATATCGCAGCAATTTACCTCTTATGCTGGGATTGCCGTTGGGAGGTGGCGCGTTTCGGGTTTTGGGACGGTGGGATGGCGTTCTGTCAGATTTTGCGATCGAGGAGCTGTCATATCGCTCCTCCACCTTGGATATTCCATTTATTTTGGTGTTGAACAGATTTTCTTCGATCGAGATCGGTGAAAGGACTTATGTGGCGACAGGTTATGCCAGTTTTGGTCTCAATGCGCCATTGTCTCCTGCGGTAGCCATCCTGGAAGCCCAAGCGGCTGGCGGCGTTTATAGCACGACCATCCTTGCGACCTTCGTGCGAGATGACAAAGTCCAATTTGTTCAAATTCAAGGGGAATTAAACGCTTCGTCCAGTGAATTATCTGCTCATGATGGAAGTGGACGTTGGCGCACCGAGGGGCGCACCGGGCTCTGGGTGGCCGATCACGCTGACCAGGATACGAAAATCAATGTGCCTGTTGCCGTGGCTCCCGATTTTCGCCAAGGGCCATCTTCGAGCGAGAAAGGCCTTTGTGGTGATCTTGCGCATGCTCGTCGTGCAATGTTTGTCGAAATTCATACTCGTATGAGTACGCGTAGCGATCTGTCATTATCCCCCAGTGAGTATTCGCTGCTGCGGCAACCATTCGGTAATCGTTTTGACCATTAAATTCCCCTTCCAATAGCGTCAAAGCGAGTCAAAGATTATGACTTGTAGCATCCATGTTCGGTTTTCTTGCATTCCATCCTTGATGCGTGGGCTGTCGGTTACAGCCCGCGCACTTCTAGTTGATCTCCAACCTGGGTGTCTGTTGCTGCCACCATGCCGGCAGGGAGCTCTAGCACGCTATGGGCGTTTCGATGAATGCGTCCGATCCGCCACGGTTTCATGTTTTCGTCGATGGCCACCACGCGCCACGTTTTATCCAGATAAAGGACATCAATAGGAAAGCGCATGAAGTGGGTATGGATGGAGTTACCCGGAATGATCAGTAGGCCATCGCCTTTTTGCAGGGATGCAACGCCCATTAAGCCTTTGAATCGGGTGAAAAAAGTGTTTGCCACCTTGCCATGGGAGACTAACAACGATCCCTTGGTTGCGTTTTCTACAATAAGAGGCATTGTTGTTTGTGTCGACATCGTTTATTCTTTCCTTAGTGTGGTGATGATGAAAGGCGTAGGAAAGACGAATTCAGGACGGGGAATTAAAAGAATGGCCAGAGTGAAAGTTGAAATAAGCTTAAGTAAATAAGTAATCCTCCAAGTGCCAAATAAGGGCCATAAGCGAAACTGCTTTTCAAACCCGCCCGTCGGCTAACCAGAAGTAGCAGCGCCGCGATGCCGCCAAACATGATCCCCCAGAACAGCGCGTATAAGCCTAGGGGAAAGCCAAGAATGGCGCCCAACGCTGCTTCTAGTTTAACGTCCCCCATGCCCATCGCCCCACGCCCCACGATGGCAATGATGAGCATGAAAAAGCCGTTCGCCAGCAAACCCAGCAATGCTGCGCGAATGGAGGGTTGCCCAAACACGCTAATTTGAATTGCGGCCCAGATCAGCAACACCAAGATTAATTTATTGGGAATTCGACGTACTGCAAAATCAACGAGGGTCAATATCAACAGCAAGAGGAAGAAAATCATAACGGCCAGAAACGTAAGCGAATCGTTTGCCGCCCATGCCAGACTGCCTCCAAAGATCATTGCACCCAATATCGTCAGGACGCGTTGTCGTTGCGTCCACGTTTTTTTGGGTGTTGTTTGGTAAACATCGATGAAGTATCGGGCAACAAAGAGGGCCGACCAACCGGTAAGGGCGCCAACGCTGGCGCCCAGGAATATGAAAGGAAGGCTCATGAAAGATCCGGAGGGGGAGTGGTTTTTGTTATTTGGTGAGTCCGACAGCGCTGACGCCCCCGGGGACAGGCGGTTCGCCGGTGACGCCGCCGCAAGAGGTGAAGCACGCTGTGGGATCGCAAGAAATAGCAGCAATGATAGCTTTTGTGCGAATGGGGCGACAATGATCTCCGTGATCATCATGGTCGCCATGGCCTTCATGATCGTCATGGCTTTCGCGATCGTCACGCCCCTTACTTTCACTCATGAAGCCTTTATCTCGGCGTCCTTTATTGCTGTCGTGGGAGCTGCTGTCATCGTTTTCGCTATCATGATGGTCGTCGCTGCTGCATTCATGATGGTCGTGATCGTCATGGCCGTCGTGATCCTCATCATGGCACTCATGTTCATCATGTTCGCTATCGCATTCGTGGTGATCATGATCGTCGTGTCCGTCGTGGTCCTCATCGTGACATTCATGATCATCGTGCTCTTCTTCTTTACAAGATAGCTCTAGGGACTGCGTCCAGCCTAAGATCTGCACACACCCGAAAGAAACAACACGGAATTGTTTGTGCCCTGAGAACCATCCGCCGGAACAATAATCGTCGAACAAGGCAATCGGTACGTAGTCGCCACTGCGGGCCTCAACAGCTTTGGATACACCTGCTTTTAGACCATGATCACCATCAATACAGGTTGGGGCCGAGATGCGCGCTCCTGAGCCATTTAACAGTTCGCAACGGAGTTCATTTGCTCCCCATCCGGGCTGTGCACAAAAGTCGGGATACTCTTCTGTGACCTGATTAGAGAAATCTAGCCAGGCGCGATCAACAGAGGTGATCACGTCATCAACGCCATCATCATTTAAGTCGCAATCATACTCTTCGCAATCTATATCCTCAATATCTCGGTCCCCAGCCCATAAGTAGAACACACTGCCACACGATTGTTCCTGCAGTGCTTCCCAATCAGAAAGGTTGAAGGCGACCGGCCAAAGATTGCAGGTGCTATCAGTCTGTCCGCAGGAAGCCTCTGCTTCTGCCGTAACGGTGATATCGTTGACGCCCAAAACGCCAGCAAAAAATGTGTCTATTGTTTTTCCTGCGGTGACTTCCACCTTCCATTCATCGATAGAGACATCTACGGATTCGGCGCCATTTTCCAAGGCATACGTTTCCGCGGTGCTTTCCGCATTCCATGCTTGGTTGTTGCACAAAGCCCAGGCGCCAGCGATTGCGGCTGCATCTGCGGCATTTTGCATTTGACGTCTTTCGGAATAGAAATACCCGAGATCAACGGCTAAGGCCACAAACCCCATTAAGACGATCAAGATCATCGAAAAATAAACCAGCGTTGCACCCTGTTCTGATTTGCTCTGATAGGAATCTCTCATGGTTAGCTCACCTCCCTGGGTTTAATACGATCATGACGGCCGAACTGCGCATGTGAAGGTTATCCAATCCCAATATATCGCCCAAAATGGTGGGGAGATCATACTCCACTTCAACACGAACAGGGCTGCCGGGGGCAGGAGGCATCCAGAGGGGATTCGGGATCACCCTGATTTGTTCATCGGCAAGAATGATGTTGTTGCCAGCAGCCTCTTCTTTGACGGCATCACGGATGCCTTTCATGTTGTCAGGAATGTGGGCGGCATAACGAGCGCCTTCTTGGGCGGCATTGGTCAGCGCGATATAGGTGTAAAATGCGCGTCCGATGTCTGCGACGCCAGCCATCAATAAAAGAAGTAAAATGGAAACCAGCGCCGCCTCAACCAGGCTGGAGCCATACTGATTTCTTCTCAGTTGCTCGATGGGCCCGCATAATTTCTTGAAACGACTTCGGACATGTCGCATGGTGTTTGAGGGTTTAGAACCTTCGATGATTCATGTTGTCTGTTCTTTTGGGAATGAAAGTGTCTGGAGGCAGGAAGATGTTATTGACCTCGAATTTTTCAGAAAAGCGAGGACGAACTCCTGTCGGTGTAAAGTAGCCATTCACTCGATGTTGTTTAATACCTGTTTGGACAAACTTAAAGATGTCTTGCATGACAATGGTGTCACCTTCCATGCCCAACACTTCGGAGACGGCGACAATCTTACGGCTACCGTCACGCATTCGATCCAGATGGACAACCAAATCGAAGGCGGAGGCGATTTGTTCTCGAATAGCACGTAGAGGAAGATCCATGCCGGCCATTAACACCATGGTCTCGATACGTCTGAGGGTATCTCGGGGGCTATTGGAGTGAGCGGTCGTCAATGAACCGTCGTGTCCTGTGTTCATCGCTTGTAACATATCGAGCGCCTCTCCCCCGCGCACCTCGCCAACGATAATACGGTCGGGACGCATACGCAGCGCATTGATGACCAGCTGACGGATAGTGATGGCTCCTTTGCCTTCGACGTTAGGAGGACGAGCTTCCATGCGGACGACATGACGTTGATTCAGACGTAATTCAGCAGCATCCTCGATGGTGATAATGCGTTCGTTATCGGGAATGAAACTCGACAATACGTTGAGCAGCGTGGTTTTACCGGTGCCGGTTCCGCCCGAGACGATGATGTTCAGTTTTGAAAGAACGCAGGCTTTTAAGAAGTCTGCGATCTGCTGAGATAGTGTGCCAACCTGAATCAGATCATTCACGCCAAGGACCGATTTTGAGAACTTGCGGATGCTGATACAGGGGCCGATCAATGAGATTGGTGGAATAACCACATTCACGCGAGACCCATCGGGTAGGCGGGCGTCAACCATGGGGCTGGCTTCATCAACCCGACGCCCCAGAGGGGTTAAGATGCGATCGATGATGCGCATAACCTCTTTTTCGTTTTCAAAACGAATGTTGGTCTCTTCTAAAACGCCGCGCCGCTCGACATAGACA